>NZ_JBEZMA010000073.1:0-31418 GCF_040652415.1 Streptomyces sp. NPDC048255 | reverse complement strand
CGTACCCCTTTGGGGGGTGTGGTCCGGGCCACTTTCAGCCCCCGAATCGAAGGCGACGGGCGCGTCGAAGGCAGCTTTCCTCGTCGCCCGGCGCAGCGCCTTCAACAGCGTGGCGCCGAGGGTGAGGGTCAGTACGACGGTCAGCACGGCCCGGCCCAGGTCCCAGCCCACCGAGGTCGCCAGGCAGTACGCGACGAAACGCGCCAGGTTCGCGGACACCGGGTCCCCGGGATGGAAGGAGATGCCCTGGCCCATGCCCTGCAGGATCACCCAGCCCTGGAGGTTCATGACCGTGCCGTACGCGAACGAACCCGCGAAGCCGTACGCCGCCAGCATCGCGAGCTCCGCCCGGCCCCGGATCCGCTCCGGGCCCGGCAGCAGCCCCGCGCCCAGCGAGAACCAGCCCAGGGCCAGCATCTGGAACGGCATCCACGGCCCGACCCCGCCCGTCAGCAGGGCGGACGCGAACATCGTCACCGAGCCCAGGACGAAACCGAAGCCGGGGCCGAGGACGCGGCCGCTCAGCACCATGAGGAAGAACATCGGCTCCAGGCCGGCCGTGCCCGCGCCCAGCGGTCTGAGCGCCGCCCCGACCGCGGCGAGCACGCCGAGCATCGCCACCGCCTTGGCGTCCATGCCGTTGTCGGCGATGGTCGCGACGACGACGGCGACGAGGAGGGGCAGCAGCGCCGCGAAGAGCCAGGGGGCGTCCTGGGAGTGGGCGAGGCCGGACTGGCGGTCGGCTAGCAGCGGCCAGCCGAAGGCCGCGATGCCGATCAGGGTGACCAGGACCAGGGCGGCCGCGGCCCGCGGGCCGATCCGCACGGGGCGGCTCACGGCGCCTCCGCCGCTGCCAGGGCCGCGGCGACCTGGCTCACCGTGAGCCAGTGGCCCGGCGCGAGGATCTTCGCGACCTGCGGTGCGAAGGCGGGGGAGGAGACGACGACCTCGGCGGTCGGGCCGTCGGCGACGACCTCGCCGCCCGCCAGGATCACCACGCGGTGGGCCAGCTCGGCGGCCAGCTCCACGTCGTGCGTGGCCAGCACGATGGCGTGCCCCTCGGCCGCCAGGGTGCGCAGGATGCCGATCAGGCGGACCTTGGCGGCGTAGTCCAGGCCGCGGGTCGGCTCGTCGAGGAGGAGCAGCGCGGGGCGGCCGGTGAGGACGAGGGCCAGGGCCAGGGCCAGGCGCTGGCCCTCGGACAGGTCCCGGGGGTGGGTGTCGTCGGGGACGTCGGGGAGCAGGGCCGAGACCAGGTCCCGGCAGGTGCCGGGGGTTGCGCCCGCGTCGGAGTCGGCGGCCGCGCACTCGGCGGCCACCGTGTCGGCGTAGAGCAGGTCGCGGGGCTCCTGCGGGACCAGGCCGACGCGGCGGACCATCTCCGGGGGCGGGGTCCGGTGCGGGGCCTTGCCGCCGACGGTCACCTCGCCGGTGGCGGGGGCGACGGTGCCGACCAGGGCTGCGAGCAGGGTGGACTTGCCGGCGCCGTTGCGGCCCATCAGGGCGACGGTCTCGCCGGGTGCGACGCTCAGGCTGATGCCGCGGAGGGTCTCGGTGCGGCCGCGGCGTACGCCGAGGTTGTACGCCTCGGCCACCCCTGTGGCGGGGGCTTTGCCGGGTCCCGTGCCGGGTCCCGTGCCGGGGGCTTTGCCGGGTCCCGTGCCGGGGGCTTTGCCGGGTCCCGTGCCGGGGGCTTTGCCCGGGGTGGGCTTGCTGCGGCGGAGCCACGCGAACAGCCCGGGCCGGGCTCCGCTCCCGGGGGCTCTGCCCCCGGACCCCCGCGCCTCAAACGCCGGCGGGGCTGAATTCTGCCCCTGCGCCTCGAGGGCTGGTGCGGCTGGATTGGGCCCCTGCGCCGCAAATGTGGGCGGGCCCGGATTGGGTTCCTGCGCCTCAGGTGCCGGCGGGGCCGGATTGGGTTCCTGCGCCTCAGGTGTTGGCGGGGCCGGATTGGGTTCCTGCGCCTCAGGTGTTGGCGGGGCCGGATTGGGCTCCCTCGCCTCAATTGTTGGCGGGGCCGGATTGGCTGCGTGCGCTTCAAGTGTTGGTGCGGCTGGATTGGGCTGGTCTGCTGCGCCTTGCGGGGCGGGGTGCCCGGAGGGCACATCCAGCCCCGCCGGCGTTTGAGGCGCGGGGTCCGGGGCGGAGCCCTGGGAAGCGGGCGCGCGGGTGGGCGCGGACGGGTGGGGCACGGGGTTCCCCGGTGCCGACGCCGACGCCGACGCCGACGCCGGTGCCGACGCCGACGCCGACGCCGGTGCCGACGCCGGGGCCGGGGCGGAAGCCGACGCCGACGCTGGGGCGGAAGCTGACGCCGAAGCCGGGGCCAGCGCGGGGTCCGGGGTGGAGCCCTGGGAAGCGGTGCGGGCCGGGGCGGACGCTGCCGGAGCCGGAGCCGGAGCCGGAGCCGGAGCCGGAGCCGGAGCCGGAGCCGGAGCCGGGGCAGGGGCGGGCGCAGGTGTGGCGGGGCCGGCGGCAGCCGACAGGCGGGAGAGGAGGGGCGGGGCCAGGCGGCGGGCGTCGCGGACCGAGAGGGGGAGCGGGGACCAGCCCGCGAGGCGACCCAGGGAGACCACCGGCGGGTGGACCGGGGAGACGGCCATGATCTCGGCCGGGGTGCCGAGCACGGGGGCCGCGCCCGGGGCGGGCAGGAGCAGCACCTGGTCGGCGTACTGGACCACCCGCTCCAGCCGGTGCTCCGCCATCAGCACGGTCGTGCCCAGGTCGTGGACCAGGCGCTGGAGGACCGCCAGGACCTCCTCGGCCGCCGCCGGGTCGAGCGCCGAGGTCGGCTCGTCCAGCACCAGGACCCGGGGGTGCGGGGTGAGGACCGAGCCGATCGCGACCCGCTGCTGCTGCCCGCCGGAGAGGGTGGCGATGGGGCGGTCGCGGAGTTCGTTCAGGCCCAGCAGGTCCAGGGTCTCCTCCACCCGGCGCCGCATCACCGCGGGGGCCAGGCCGAGGGACTCCATGCCGTACGCGAGCTCGTCCTCGACGACGTCCGTCACGAAATGGGCCAGCGGGTCCTGGCCGACCGTGCCGACCACGTCCGCGAGTTCGCGCGGCTTGTGGGTGCGCGTGTCCCGGCCGGCGACCGTGACCCGCCCGCGCAGGGTGCCGCCCGTGAAGTGCGGGACCAGTCCCGAGACCGTCCCCAGCAGGGTGGACTTGCCGACGCCCGACGGGCCGACGAGGAGCGTCAGCTCGCCCTCGGGGACCACCAGGTCGACGCCCTGGAGCGAAGGCCCGGCCGCGCCCTGGTAGGTGACCGACACCTGCTCGAAGCGGATCACTGCGAAGCCTCCTTGGGCGGTACGGGTGCCACGAAGGCGGGAAGCAGGCCGATCAGGACCGCCGCGGCCGGCCACAGCGGCAGCCCGGGGACGACCAGCGGGACCACGCCCGGCCGCAACCCGTCCGGGTCGGCGCCGGCGAACCAGATGATCAGGGCGGCGACGGCCGCGCCCGAACCGGAGACCAGCCAGGCCCGCGCCCCCCAGCGGTCGGGCCGGTAGCGGGTACGGATGCTGCGCCGGCCGCCGAGCCGCAGCCCGGCCAGGGCCAGCACGAGGCCGATGCCGAGCACGGGCAGCCCGTACGCGGCGCCTTGCGCGGCGAGCAGCCCGTACGTGCCCGCGCACATGCCGAGCAGGCCGCCGAGGGTGAGGACGTTGGTGGTGTGCCGGACGGCGGCCGGGACCCGCGCGGTACGGCCGTAGCCGCGCGCGTCCATGGAGGCGGCGATCGCCACGGAACGTTCGAGGGCGCCCTCCAGGACCGGCAGGCCGATCTGGAGGACGGCCTTCACCCCGCCGGTGGGGCGGCCGCGCAGCCGGCGGGCGGTCCGCAGCCGGACGACGTCGGCGACCATGTTCGGCGCGAAGGTCATGGCCACGACGACGGCGACCCCCGCCTCGTAGAGGGCCGCCGGGAGGGACTTGAGCAGCCGGGCCGGGTTCGCGAGGGCGTTCGCGGCGCCGACGCAGATGAGGAGGGTGGCCAGTTTGGCGCCGTCGTAGAAGGCGAAGACCAGCTGCTCGGCGGTGACCTTGCCGCCGAAGCGGATGCCCTGGGCCCAGACCGGGAGCGGCACCTCGGGGAGGGTGAAGAGGGTGTGCGAGCCGGGGATGGGGGAGCCGAGCAGCATGGAGAAGACCAGGCGCAGTCCGATGACGACGAGACCGAGCTTGACGAAGGCCCCGTAGGAACGGGCCCAGGGGGCGTCCGTGCGGCGGGCCGCGACGACGTACCCGGCCACGCCGACGATCAGGCCGAGGAGGAGGGGGTTGGTGGTGCGGGAGGCGGCGGTGGCCAGCCCGAGGGCCCACAGCCACCAGGCGCCGGCGTGCAGGGCGTTGGCCCGGCCGGCGTGCGGAGCCGTGAGCCGGCCGGCGTGCGGGGGCAGCCATTTTTCGTACGAGGGCCCGTGCGGGGGATGCTGCGCCGCGGGCCGGCTCCGCCCGGCCGGGGTCACGTCGCCGGGTGCGGGTCCGGTGGGGGTGCGCCCGGCCTCCGGCCGGTCGGGGTTCTCACCCGCACCACCTGCGCGGGTCGCATTCCGGGTGCGGGTGGCCCCGGTGGGTGGCCGAGAGCCCTCGGCGTCTGTCCCGCCGTGGACGGATTCGTCCCCGGGTGGGGTGGGGCCGGTGTGCGGGGAGCCTGTCATCGGGTGCGGCGGCGGGACTGCCAGATGCCCGCCGCGGCCAGGGCGGCCACCGCCGCGATGCCCGCCAGCAGGCCCGCCGACGGGCCCCCGCCGTCGGCGGCGTCCGCCTTCGGCGGCGCGGCGGCGGCCGGGGAGTCCGTGGCCGCCGGGGTGTCCGGGAGGGGTTCGCCGCAGCCCTGCTTCGGGTAGCCCGAGACCCCGCACAGCAGGGCCGCGCTGTTGTAGCGCAGCGGCTTCGCGACCGAGGCCAGGGCCTCGGCCGCGGTGGCCTCCGGGGCCACCTGTGCGCAGGCCGTGCGCGGTTCCGCCTGCGGCGGGGCCTCGCCGGACGGGGCGTCCTCGGGGAGGCCGGAGTCGATGACCAGTGCCACCCGCTTCCTGCCCTCGGCCGCCGGGGTCGCTCCGCAGATCGCCGCGAAGTCCGCCGCCGCCCGCGGCCGGGCCGCCTCGGCCGCCGCGTCCTTGCTCACCGCGAAGCGGAAGCCCTGCACGGAGCCGTCCGCAGGGCGGGCCATCGAGGGCCCGACGGTGGCGTACGCCCACGTACCGCCGGCGCCGTCCCAGAACGACCAGTAGCGGTAGCTGGAGGCCAGGGCCGGGCCGGCGGCCAGCACGGCCAGGACGACGCCGAAGGCGAGGGCGAGGGGAAGGAGACGGCGGCGGCGCATCAGAGCTGGTTCTTCTTCCGGCGGCCGCTCAGCAGGATGCCGATGCCCACGCCGGCCGCGGCGCCCGCGCCGATGATCCACCAGATGTTCTGGCCGCCCGAGGGCTTGTCCTTCTCGCCGTTCACCTCGGTCGCGGCCGTGTCGGGGCCCTGCGGGGCGGGGCCGGTCGCGTTCAGCGCCGAGACGAGGTCGGTGCCGCCGAAGGACTTCGGGTCGGTGCCGGTGGCGTGCGCGGCCAGGATCAGGGTGCCGAGGCCGGCGGGGCTGCCCTTCGACCACTCGGCCGAGTTCGCCTTGAGCCACTCCAGCGCGCCCGCCGCCGACTGCTTGTGCCCGGCCGCGGCCAGGGCGATCACCGCGTCGGCGGTGTTGCCGGTGTCCGGGGTCGGCTGGTCGGCGCCCGGGGTGACGGCGGTGAGGTGGCCGTCCTTCTTGAGGGCCTCGGCCAGGTAGCCGGCCGCGCCCTGGGCGGCGGCCGCCGGGTCGACGGCGGGAGCGGTGGCGCCCGCCGGGCAGGCCAGGGCCGTCGCCGGGGTGTCCGCGGCGGACGGGACGACGACCGCGCCCTTGCCGAGGCCGGCCAGCGCGGCGGCGGCCGTCGCGTCGGCGTTGGCGAGCAGCTTCCCGTCGACCGGCTGGTAGGCGAAGGCGCCGCGGTCGGCGGCCGGCTCGGCCGAGCAGCCCAGCTGGAAGGGGAGCAGCCCCTCGTACGCGGACTTGCCCGCCTTCGACCTGACCTCGGCCGGCTTCTCGCCCGCCACGGCCAGCGCGCTGATCACCAGGGAGGTGGAGTTGGCCTCGCTCGGGCTGCCGGGCACGTAGGCCCAGCCGCCGTCCTCGTTCTGGACGGACTTCAGCCAGTCGACGCCCTTCTTGACGGCGTCGTCGTGGCCGCCGAGGGCCTTGAGGGCCTGCACGGCCACCGCGGTGGCGTTCGTGTCGTACATCGTCGTCGCGTCGCACGCCGCGGCGGAGTCCGCGCGGAAGGAGGCGAAGCCGCCGTTAGCGCACTGCTGGCCGGTCAGCCAGTCCACGGCCTGGGCGGCGGGCTTGACGCCGACGGTGTCCTGGGCGAGCAGCGCGACGGACTGCCGCCACACGCCGTCGTAGGTCGGGTCGTTCTTGCCGAACAGGCCGGAGGGGATCACCGGCGGCGCGGAGGGCGAGGCGGGCGGCGCGGTGTCGGCGAGGGCGGCGGGGGCGGCGCCCACACAGAGCACGGCGGAGGCGGCGAGCGCGGCGGCGCTGCGGCGGACGTTCATGGGGGCGGGTGCCTCTCGTGCTGGGGAACGGAGGCAGGCACGCACAGGCACCGGGCTCCGGCTCCGTTTACCTCGACGGTGCCGGCCGCCGGTGGACCCGGCGACGCGAGCCGCGCACCTCCGGTACGGGGCATTCCGGCTTCCCGTCCGGGCGGTGCCGGAAGTGGGTCACGGTTGCGGGTCAGCGCCGGATCTGCACCGGCTTCCCCCCGAACGGAAGTGTGGACGACGGGTTCACTGTACCGGCCGCTGCCGCCGTGCCGGGTGGCGCCGGCCGGGGGCGCCCCTTACCGGACCGGGCCCCGCCCGCCGGCCCGCGGAGCTCCCGTACGGCCGGGTCCGTCTCCTACAGCGCCCGGTACGTGACCGGGTCGGTGCCCGGGACCGGTTCCGCGCGGCCCTGTTTCACCAGGCGCCGCAGATGGGCCTCCGCTTCGGAGACGGCGATGTTGCGGGAGCCGTACGGGATCTGCTCCCAGGGCCGGTTCCACTCCATCCGCTCCGCCAGCCCCCAGGGGGTCAGCGGCTCGGCCAGCAGCGTCCACAGCCCCGTCAGCCGCTCCTCGTGGTGGTCCAGCAGTTCCCGTACGCGGGCGGGTGCGTCGGTGAAGGCGTGCTGGTGGGCGGGGAGGACCTCGGCCGGGCGGAGGCGGCCGATGCGTTCGAGGGAGTCGAGGTAGTCGCCGAGGGGGTCGGTGACCCGGGTGTCCTCCGGGGCCTCGTACAGGCCGATGTGCGGGGAGATCCCGGGCAGCAGGTGGTCTCCGGAGAAGAGGCGGCCGTTGCCGGGGAGGTGCGCCGGGTGCGCCTCCTCCAGGTGCAGGCAGACGTGGCCGGGGGTGTGGCCGGGGGTCCAGATCGCGCGCAGCCGGCGTCCGGCGAGGGGCAGCAGCTCGGCGGGGACGATCTCCCGGTCGGGGACGGCCGCGCGCAGCCCGGGCAGGGTGCGCATGCGGCCGCTCGCGCGGGCGGCGCGCAGCGGGGCGATGTGTTCCTCGGGGGCTCCGGCGGCGGCGAGCTTCTCGCTCATGTAGTCGAACCAGACGCCCGGTTCGGCGGAGCGGGTCCGTACGACGACCTCGGTGTCGGCGGCGTGCATGGCGATCCAGGCGCCGGAGGCCTCCCGGACCCGGCCGGACAGGCCGTGGTGGTCGGGGTGGTGGTGGGTGATGACGACGCCGTGGACGTCGGTGACCGCGGTGCCGAGGGCGGCGAGGCCGGCGACGAGGGTGTCCCAGGACTCGGGGTCGTCCCAGCCGGTGTCGACGAGGACCGGGCCGCGGTCGGTGTCGAGGACGTGGACGAGGGTGTGTCCGAGCGGGTTGTCGGGGATCGGGACCTTGATGCCCCACACGCCTCCGCCGTGGTCGGTGACCTGTGGTGTCACGTGTGACGTGTTCTCTGACGCGTCCCCTGATGTGTCCTCTGACGTGTCCCCTGACATGAGGCTCCCCTGTCCGCTGACGAGAACTTGTTTCAGTAGTAGCCCAAGTCGACCACTCCCAGGGCTTTCTGACTAGTCGTTGGATCTTCCCGTCTGTTCCGTCCCGGCCGTGGACTCCTCTAACTAGAACTGGTATCAGTTCTGCAACGCCAAGCCGCAGGAGGCCCCAGCCATGACCGAGCTCGTGGAACACGGACAACTGTTCATCGGCGGTGAGTGGACGGATCCGCTGGGCACCGACACCATCCGGATCGTCTCCCCCCACACCGAGCAGGTCATCGGCTCCGTCCCGCACGCCTCGAAGGCCGACGTCGACCGGGCCGTCGAGGTGGCGCGCAAGGCCTTCGACACCGGGCCGTGGCCCCGGATGACCCTGGACGAGCGGATCGCCGTCGTCACCCGGATCAAGGACGCCATCGCCGTCCGGCACGAGGAGATCGCCCGCTCGATCAGCTCCCAGAACGGATCCCCGTACTCCTGGAGCATCCTCGCCCAGGCGCTGGGCCCGATGATGGTCTACGACGCCGCGATCACCGTCGCGCGCTCCTTCCCGTACGAGGAACACCGCCAGGGCGTGCTCGGGCCGATCCTGGTGCGCCGGGAGCCGGTCGGCGTCGTAGCGGCCGTCATCCCGTGGAACGTCCCGCAGTTCGTGGCCGCCGCCAAGCTCGCGCCCGCGCTGCTCACCGGGTCGACAGTGATCCTCAAGCCCTCACCGGAGTCCCCGCTCGACTCCTACATCCTCGCCGACATCGTCCGTGAGGCCGGGCTGCCGGAGGGCGTGCTCTCGATCCTGCCCGCCGACCGCGAGGTCAGCGAGTACCTGGTCGGCCACCCCGGCGTCGACAAGGTGGCCTTCACCGGCTCGGTCGCCGCGGGCAAGCGCGTGATGGAGGTCGCCGCGCGCAACCTCACCCGCGTCACCCTCGAACTCGGCGGCAAGTCGGCCGCCGTGATCCTGCCCGACGCCGACCTCGACACCACCATCGCCGGGATCGTCCCCGCGGCCTGGATGAACAACGGCCAGGCGTGCGTGGCCCAGACCCGCGTGCTCGCCCCGCGCAGCCGCTACGAGGAGGTGGCCGAGGCGCTCGCCGCCGCGGCCGGGGCGCTGGTGGTCGGCGACCCGTTGGACCCGGCGACGCAGCTCGGGCCGCTGGTGGCCAAGCGGCAGCAGCAGCGGTCGCTGGACTACATCCGCATCGGCCAGGAGGAAGGCGCGAAGGTCCTCGCGGGCGGCGGCCGCCCGGCGGGCCTGGAGCAGGGCTGGTACGTCGAGCCCACCCTCTTCGGCGACGTGGACAACTCCATGCGGATCGCCCGGGAGGAGATCTTCGGCCCGGTCGTCTGCCTGATCCCCTACGGGGACGAGGCGGAGGCGCTGCGGGTGGCCAACGACTCGGAGTTCGGCCTGAGCGGCAGCGTGTGGACCGGCGACGTCGGGCACGGCATCGACTTCGCCCGGCAGGTGCGGACCGGAACCTTCAACGTGAACACCTTCAGCCTGGACATGCTGGGGCCGTTCGGCGGCTACAAGAACAGCGGGCTGGGGCGGGAGTTCGGGCCGGAGGGGCTGAGCGAGTACCTGGAGCACAAGATGATCCACCTGCCGGCCGGCTACGAGGCGGGTGCCTGATGGGTGACCGGTGGCAGGTCGAGGTGGACCGGGGGGTCTGCATCGGCTCGGGCATGTGCGTGAACCACGCCCCGGAGGGCTTCGCCCTCGACTCGGCCCGCCAGTCGCGCCCGCGCGCGGCGGAGACGGACGCGAACGAGCCGGTCCTGACGGCGGCGGAGGGCTGCCCGGTGGAAGCCATCATGATCACCCTGCTGGGCAGCGGCGAGGTGGTCTTCCCTCCGGAGGACTAGGTCCTGTCGCCCGGACAGGGCCCAGGGGTGTCCGCGAAGCAGTACCGAGGCCGCCCGGAGGGGCGGCCTCGGGAGGGGCCCGGCGCCACGGCCAGGAGCCCGGTCTTCGCGAGGACCGGGCTCCGTACGCGCCTCCGGCGGAATCAGGCCTTTTCTGGCGCCGTCAGGTCGATCAGGCGGCAGACCGTCTCGATGTCGATCTTGACCTGGGCGATCGACGCCCGTCCCGACAGCCAGGTGATCAGCGCCGAGTGCCAGGTGTGCTCGATGACCCGGACCGCCGAGAGCTGCTCCGCCGTCGGCGGGGCGTCCAGGCCCATCGCGTCCAGGATGATCGCCGTGGTGAGCCGGGAGACCGTGTCCACCTCGGGGCTGACGCTGCGGTCGGCGAAGGTCAGCGCCCTGACCATCGCGTCCGCCAGGTGCGGCTCGCGCTGGAGGGCGCGGAAGGCCCGCATCAGGGTCTCCGCGACCCGCGCCGCCGGATCGTCACCGGCCGGCGGGCGCTTGCGGAGCGTGGTGTGCATGTGCTGGAGCTGGTCCTGCATGGTGGCGACCAGCAGGTGCACCTTGGACGGGAAGTAGCGGTAGAGCGTGCCCAGCGCCACGCTGGAGGACTCCGCGACCTCGCGCATCTGGACGGCGTCGAATCCGCCCCGGCTGGCCAGCTGGGCGCTGGCGTGCAGGATCCGGCGGCGGCGCGCCTCCTGGCGCTCCGTCAGGGGCGGGGACGCCGGCGTGGTGACCGTGCTGACGGCTTTCGCTTCCGCTGTCATGTGTCCCGTTCCATGGCGTTCCGTGTCGTTGCGGGGGTCGAGTACGGCGGCTGATCCGGGCTGATCCGGGGTCAGCATCGCAGGCGCCGGAGCCGTGGCGCGAATCACCTGCTCCGCCTCTTACGGTGTGGTTTCCGGCCGGTAGATTCAATGGTCTTCAACGGATCAAGTCTGAAACTTGTTCTACATTATCCGAGCGGTTACGCTCCGGCGAAAGTGCAGGGAGAAGGGGGCCGAGAGTGACCGCTGAGGCCATGGTGACGAGCCCTTTCGCGGGTTCCGCCACCGACGGCGACCGCCCGCTGCGCATCGCGCTCCTCACCTATAAGGGGAACCCGTTCTGCGGTGGCCAGGGCGTCTACGTCCGCCACCTCTCGCGCGAGCTCGTACGCCTCGGGCACTCGGTCGAGGTCATCGGCGCACAGCCCTACCCGGTGCTCGACACGGGCGCCTCGCTCACCGAGCTCCCGAGCCTGGACCTCTACCGGCACCCCGACCCCTTCCGCACCCCGAAGCGCGACGAGTACCGGGACTGGATCGACGCCCTTGAGGTCGCCACCATGTGGACCGGCGGATTCCCCGAGCCGCTGACCTTCTCGCTGCGCGCCCGCCGCCACCTGGCCGCGCGCGCGGGGGAGTTCGACGTCATCCACGACAACCAGACCCTCGGCTACGGGCTGCTGGCCGGCCTCGGCGCGCCGCTGGTCACCACGATCCACCACCCCATCACCGTGGACCGGCAGCTGGACCTCGACGCCGCCAAGGACCGCAAGAAGCGGCTCTCCGTGCGCCGCTGGTACGGCTTCACGCGCATGCAGGGCCGCGTGGCCCGCAAGCTGCCCTCCGTGCTCACCGTCTCGGGCTCCTCCAAGCAGGAGATCGCCGACCACCTCGGCGTCCGGGACGAGCGCATCCACGTCGTCCACATCGGCGCCGACACCGACCTGTGGTCGCCCGACGCGGCCGTCGCCGAGGTCCCCGGGCGCATCGTCACCACCTCCAGCGCCGACGTCCCCCTCAAGGGGCTCGTGCACCTCGTCGAGGCGCTCGCCAAGCTGCGCACCGAGCAGCCCGACGCCCACCTCGTCGTGGTCGGCAAGCGAGCCGAGAAGGGGCCGGTCGCCCGCGCGATCGACACGTACGGGCTCAAGGACGCGGTGCGGTTCGTCAAGGGCATCTCCGACGCCGAACTCGTCGACCTCGTCCGCAGCGCCCAGGTCGCCTGCGTCCCCTCCCTCTACGAGGGCTTCTCGCTCCCCGCTGCCGAAGCCATGGCCACCGGTACCCCGCTCGTCGCCACCACCGGCGGTGCGATCCCCGAGGTCGCCGGCCCCGACGGCGAGACCTGCCTCGCCGTGCCCCCGGGCGACGCGGGGGCGCTGGCCGCCGCGCTGGGCCGGATGCTGGCGGACCCGCAGCTGCGGGCCCGCCTCGGCGCCGCCGGCCGCGAACGGGTCCTGGCCCGCTTCACCTGGGCCAAGGCCGCCGAGGGCACCGTCGCGCACTACCGCGCCGCCATCGAGCGGGCCGCCCGTACCCCCCGTACACGGTGACCTTCCGCACCTCTCGTTCCCTGACTCTCATGAGCAGCCCCCGCAATCCCCGCAACCCCCGCGACCGCGAAGGCAGGACCCCGTGCTGACCGTCGATTTCTCCCGGTTCCCGCTTGCCGCAGGCGACCGCGTGCTCGATCTGGGCTGCGGCGCAGGCCGGCACGCCTTCGAGTGCTACCGGAGAGGCGCCCAGGTGGTCGCCGTCGACCGCAACGGCGAGGAGATCCGCGAGGTCGCCAAGTGGTTCGCCGCCATGAAGGAGGCCGGTGAGGCCCCCGCCGGGGCCACCGCCACCGCCATGGAGGGCGACGCGCTCGCCCTGCCCTTCCCCGACGAGTCCTTCGACGTCGTCATCATCTCCGAGGTGATGGAGCACATCCCCGACGACAAGGGCGTGCTCGCCGAGATGGTGCGCGTGCTCAAGCCCGGCGGGCGCATCGCCGTCACCGTGCCGCGCTACGGCCCCGAGAAGATCTGCTGGGCGCTCTCCGACGCCTACCACGAGGTCGAGGGCGGCCACATCCGCATCTACAAGGCGGACGAGCTGCTCGGCAAGATGGAGGCCGCGGGCCTCAAGCCGTACGGCACCCACCACGCGCACGGCCTGCACTCCCCGTACTGGTGGCTCAAGTGCGCCTTCGGCGTCGACAACGACAAGGCGCTGCCGGTCAAGGCGTACCACAAGCTCCTGGTCTGGGACATCATGAAGAAGCCCCTGGCCACGCGGCTCGCGGAGCAGGCCCTCAACCCGGTCATCGGCAAGAGCTTCGTGGCGTACGCGACCAAGCCGCACCTGCCCGTCCTCCCCGCCGGCGCCGCGCAGTGACCTCCCCAGGGCGCACCGAACACCTCGTCCTGGACGGCGTACTGACCGCCGGGCAGGCCGCCCAGACCGTGGCGGGCATCCTCGCCGCGCAGCGGGCCGACGGGGCCATCCCGTGGTTCCGCGGCCACCACCTGGACCCGTGGGACCACACCGAGGCCGCGATGGCCCTGGACGTGGCCGGTGAGCACGAGGCGGCCGAGCGGGCGTACGCCTGGCTGGCCCGCCACCAGAACCAGGACGGCTCCTGGTACGCGGCCTACGCCGACCGCGAGGACGGCGTGGACACCGCCGAGCCGCAGGACGCCAGCCGCGAGACCAACTTCACCGCGTACATAGCGGTGGGCGTCTGGCACCACTACCTGTCCACCGGCGACGACGCCTTCCTCGACCGGATGTGGCCCACCGTCTACGCGGCCGTGGAGTGCGTCCTCGCGCTCCAGCAGCCCGGCGGCGAGATCGGCTGGAAGCGCGAGTCCGACGGCACGCCCGTCACGGACGCGCTGCTGACCGGGTCCTCCTCCATCCACCAGGCGCTGCGCTGCGCGCTGGCCGTCGCCGAGCACCGCGAGGAGCCGCAGCCCGACTGGGAACTGGCCGCGGGCGCGCTGCGGCACGCCATCCGCCGCCACCCGGAGCGGTTCCTCGACAAGAACCACTACTCGATGGACTGGTACTACCCGGTCCTCGGCGGCGCCCTCACCGGCGCCGAGGCCAGCGCGCGGCTCGACGCCCGCTGGGAGGAGTTCGTCGTACCGGGCCTCGGGGTGCGCTGCGTGCTGCCGAACCCGTGGGTGACCGGCGGCGAGTCCTGCGAGCTCGCGCTCGCCCTGTGGGCGACGGGCGAGTCCGACCGGGCGCTGGAGATCCTGCGCTCGATCACCCACCTGCGCGCCGAGAACGGCATGTACTGGACGGGGTACGTGTTCCAGGACAAGGCGGTCTGGCCGGTGGAGCAGACGACCTGGACCGCCGGGTCCCTGCTGCTCGCCGTCGCGGCGCTGGGCGGGGACGAGGCCACCACCGAGGTGTTCGGCGGGACCTCGCTCCCGGCGGGGCTGGAGCCGGACTGCTGCGGCTGAGTCAGCGGCGGTAGAGCCAGCCGGCCACGGCGTGGCCGACGAGGACGTAGACCACGGCGGCCACGCCGTAGCCGAACACGACCTGGACCCACTCCCTGCTGAAGGTGAACAGGTCGTACGACCAGCCGGCCAGCCAGGTCGCGGTGTCGTGGACGAACTCCACGAGCTCGTTGCCCCGGTTGGCGTCCAGCAGGTACAGCAGGATCCACAGGACGATCACGAAGGCCAGCACGTCCGCCACCAGTGCGACGGCCCGCCCGGCCTGACTGCTTCCGCGTGCGCTTGCTCGGGTGTGTGTGGGCATGTGGCGCGTCTTGCCGCCCGGGCGCGCGGCAAACCCGAACGGGTCCGCCCAGTGGTGCGGCCGCGGGGCCGGGGCGAGGCTGCGGGGGACGCCTCAGTCCCCGGAGGAAACCGTGCCCCTTCCCACGACCGTCCGATTCCGCCGCGCCCTGACGGCGGTGGTCCTGTCCACCGCGCTGCTGGCCGGCGCCACCGCATGCGGCAGCGACGGCGGTGGCACCACGAGCCGAGCGGAGGAGCTCTCCGCCGCCTCGATGGGGGAGCTGGCGGCCCTCGCGGCCGCCGAGCCCGCCGCCGCGGAGGCCGACGAGCTGGCCGCGGTGACGCCCTCGCCGACCACCCCCGCCGAGAAGCAGAAGTTCGCCAAGACGCGGTTCGTCGCCAACGCCGGACTCGCGGCCGGGGCGACCTACCAGTGGATCGTCAAGCCGTACCGCGAGGGCAAGTTCAAGAAGGGTGCCAAGGGCCGTACGTTCGCCCTCATCAAGGCCGGTCTCGCGGGTGCCTTCGCGTACAACCGGCTGAAGGCGGCCGCCGACAACGCCAAGGGCGACCCGCTGCTGTCGAAGGCGATGGGCCCGCTGACGGCGGGCATCGAGTCCCTCAAGGGCCTCGGCAGCAAACTCCGCAAGGGCCAGGCCGGCGACGCCGACATCGACTCCTTCGACAAGGTCATCAACGGCGTCAAGGAAGCCGGCAAGAACGCGGGCGCAACGGTCACCGACAAGGTCCCCAGCGTCTCCCAGCTGGGCGGCTAGGGCACCGCCTTCCGGCCATCCGTCTGAACGTCGCTCCGGTCTGCCCCGGAGCGCGCGGGCTGTTTCAATGGGCGGGTGATCGAGATCGTGGTGGCCGTCCTCGCCGCCGGGGGAGCCGGGTGGCTCCTGCGGCGCAAGCACCTCGCGCGGAAGGCCGCCGGGCCCGTGCCCGGGATCCCCTGCATGGTCCGCAGCCCGGCCGGTGAGGGGCGGTGGCGGGCGGGGCGGGTGTACGCCGACGCGGGCGCGGCCCGCTGGGTCCCGGGGCGCGGGGAGGCCGTGGCGCTGGCAGGCGGACGCGCCACCGGGGTGCGGATGCCCACCGTGAAGGAGGGTCTCGTCATCAACCCCGGCTCGCGGATCGTCACCTGTGTCTACGGGGCCGGCGCGGCCATGGAGATCGCCGTCATGCCGCTGGACCTGAGGGAGCTGCTGGCGGCCGTCCCGCAAGCCGGCGGTACCGAAGACACCGCCTAGTGCTGTGACCGGAAAGGTTCACCGGGTCGCGCCGCCCGGCACGGCACCTCGCCGCGTTGTCGGACCGCGCCGGTACGTCCAGTACGAGCCGCGGCCCTCCGCCTTGCGATGCACCGCACCGGACGACGCGACCCGGCAAACCCTTCCGGCCACAGCACTAGCTGTTGAGTTCCGCCAGCACGCGCAGGGTGTGCGGGTCCGGTGCGGTGAGGAGCAGGTCGGTGACCGGGCCCTTGCGCCACAGCTCCAGGCGTTCCGCGATCCGCTCCCGGGGGCCGATCAGGGAGATCTCGTCGGCGAAGGCGTCGGGGACGGCCAGGACCGCTTCCTCCTTGCGGCCGGCGAGGAAGAGTTCCTGGATGCGGCGGGCCTCCTCCTCGTAGCCCATGCGCGCCATCAGGTCGGCGTGGAAGTTGCGGGCCGCGTGGCCCATTCCGCCGATGTAGAAGCCGAGCATCGCCTTGACCGGCAGGAGGCCTTCCGCGACGTCGTCGCACACCTTGGCACGGGCCATCGGCGCGATCACGAAGCCCTCGGGTACGCCGGTCAGCGAGGCCTGGTAGACGTCGGTGCGGGTCGGCGACCAGTACAGGGGGAGCCAGCCGTCCGCGATCCGGGTCGTCTGGGCGATGTTCTTCGGGCCCTCCGCGCCCAGCAGCAGGGGCAGGTCCGCGCGCAGCGGGTGGGTGATGGGCCGCAGGGCCTTGCCGAGGCCGGTGCCGTCCTCGCCGCGGTACGGGTGGCTGTGGAAGCGGCCGTCGAGCGCGACCGGGGCCTCGCGGCGCAGCACTTGGCGGATGACGTCGACGTACTCGCGGGTCGCGGTGAGCGGGCTCGCGGGGAAGGGCCGGCCGTACCAGCCCTCGACCACCTGCGGCCCGGAGAGGCCCAGGCCCAGCATCATCCGGCCGCCGGAGAGGTGGTCCAGGGTGAGGGCGTGCATGGCGGTGGCGGTGGGGCTGCGGGCGGCCATCTGCGCGATGGCGGTGCCGAGGCGGATCCGCGAGGTGTGCGCGGCGATCCAGGTCAGCGGGGTGAAGGCGTCCGAGCCCCAGGCCTCGGCGGTCCACACCGAGTCGTAGCCGAGGTTCTCGGCCTCCACGGCGAGGTCGAGGTGGGCCGGGTCGGGGCCGCGGCCCCAGTAGCCGAGTGCGAGTCCGAGGCGCATGCGGGTCCCCTCAGGCGAGGTGGTTTCTGACGAGGCGTCAGGAGACTGTATGGCAACGGCCCCCCGCCCGGAAGGGTGGGGGGCCGTTGCCGTGGTCCTCGCGTGTGCGGCGCCGTTGCCGGGGCGCTGCCCCGGACCCCGCGCCTCAAACGCCGGCGAGGCTGGGAGTCAGCCGCGCTGGATGCCCGAGGTGTCGTTCAGGACGCCGCGGCGGCCGTCCTGGGTCTGGGCGATCAGCGTGGCCGCGCCGCGCTGCTCCACGGCCAGGTACCAGGTGCCCGGCGCGAGTTCGGCGATCGGGGTGGGGGAGCCGTCCTCGGCGAAGAGGGGGCGGGCCACCGGGACGGCGAACCAGAACGGGGTGAAGTCGGCCGCCGGGGCCGGCTCCGGCGCCGGGGCGTGCTGGGCGGAGTCCTGCGGGCCCGGGGCCGGAGCCGGGGTGCCGCCGTACGGCGGGACCGGCTGCGGGGTGGTCCCGTAGGGCTGCTGCCCGCCCGGGTAGCCGTACCCGGCGCCGGGGAGCGGCTGGCCCCCGTACGGCGGGACGGCGGCGGGTGCCGACGCCGGCACCAGGGCCCCGGCGAGCGCCGGGACCTTCGCACCGAAGAGGGCGACGCCGGCCAGCGCCAGGGTGGCGATGAAGGAGATGATCGCGCCGGCGCCCAGGTCGAGGGTGCTCGGGCAGGTGATCAGCGTCCACAGCGCCGACCAGGCGGCCGAGACGGCGAGCACCGTGCCCCAGGCCGCCAGCGGCAGGCCCAGGACCTTGCGGGTCTCCGGCTGGAAGCGCGCGGCGACCAGCAGGCCGGCCGCGATGAAACCGATGAGGAAGACGCTGGGGAGTGCCAGTCGGTACGCGTCGGTGTCCCAGGCGCTGGGGAGGTCGCCTCCGGTGGTGGAGTAGAAATCGAGGAACGAGGCGATGAACAGCAGCGCCGCTGCTCCAATCACCACGCCGTCGCCTCGAGTGAGGGAGCGGATGTTCACGTCTTAGGTGTCCTTCTCGGTCTCGGTCGTCTCGTGGTGCCGCGGTCGCAGCTCTTGCCTGGAGCGGGGCGGGCGGCACCATGGTACGGACGTCTCGCACTGCCGAGAGGATCGGGGCGGCGAGCAGCCCCGGCGGGGCTGCCGGTGGACTACCCGCCCAGGAACCCGACGATGCCGTCGGCGATGCCCTGGGCGGCCTTCTGCCGCCACTCCGGACTCGTCAGCAGCGCCGCGTCCTTGGCGTCACGCATGTTGCCGCATTCGACGAAGACCTTGGGCTGGGTGGACAGGTTCAGTCCGCCGAGATCGTCGCGCACGACCAAACCGGTACCGCCGCCGAGGTAGTTGGCGGGGGCCGATCCGGTGGTCCGGGCGAAGTTCCCGGCGATCCGCTCGCCGAGCCGCCGGGAGGGCTCCACGATCTTCGCGGTGTCCGCGCCGCCGCCCTTGACCTTCGCCGGGAGGATGACGTGGAAGCCGCGGCTGCCCGCGGAGACGCCGTCGGCGTGAACGGAGACCACGGCATCGGCCTTGGCCTCGTTGCCGATCCGGGCGCGCTCGTCGATGCACGGGCCGAAGGGGCGGTCGGCGTGGTGGGTGAGGACCACCTTGGCGCCCTGCGCCTCCAGTACGGTCTTCAGCCGTTGGGACACGTCGAAGGTGAACTCGGCTTCCATGTACCCCGAGTTGGTGGTCGTGCCGGTGGTGTCGCACTCCTTGCGGCCCGTGCCGATGTCCACCTTCTGGTTGATCTCGGTGCCGTGCTGGAAGTTGCCCGTGTTGTGGCCGGGGTCGACGACGACCGTCCGGCCGTCGAGCGGGCCCTTGGCGGGGGCCGGAAGGGGGGAGGGTGCGGAAGGAACCGGGGAGGGCGTCGTACCGGCCTCCGCGCCCGGGGTCGCGCCCGCGCCCGCGCTGGGCTTCGCGTCACCGTGGGCCGAGTGGGAGGCGGGTAGCGGCTTGAGCTGGGGCAACTCCCCCTCGGGCCCGGCCCCGGCCAGCACCTGGGTCAGGACCCAGCCGGCCAGGCAGGCCGGTGCCAGCGCGGCGGCCGCCACGACGAGGGTGGAGCGGCGGGTGAACCAGTGCCGGTCCGGGCTGACCGACCTGGAGGACTCGGGGGGCGGGGGCGGGGGCGAGGGACTGTCGTCATTGCGCACGCCGCGATGCTAATCCGACGAACTGCCCGGCAGCCGGATGCTGCTCCATCCGAGGGCGAGTGCGCGCCGCGTCCTCAGATGCCCGGGCCGGTACGCCGCAGCACGCGCAGGGAGTCCGTCACCGAGACCTCCTCGAAGGCCCCCGAAGCCAGGGCGCGCAGGTAGATCCGGTACGGGGCCTGGCCGCCGTCGGCCGGATCCGGGAACACGTCGTGGATCACCAGGGTCCCGCCCTCGGCGAGGTGCGGGGCCCAGCCCTCGTAGTCGCCGCTCGCGTGCTCGTCGGTGTGCCCGCCGTCGATGAAGACGAAGCCGAGCGGACCGCCCCAGGCGGCGGCGACCTGCGGGGAACGGCCGACCATCGCGATCACGTGGTCCTCCAGCCCGGCCTTGTGCAGGGTCCGGCGGAAGGTCGGCAGCGTGTCCATCAGCCCGACCTCCGGGTCCACCACGCTCGGGTCGTGGTACTCCCAGCCCGGCTGCTGCTCCTCGCTGCCCCGGTGGTGGTCTACGGTGATCGCCGCGACCCCGGCCTCGCGCGCGGCGGCGGCCAGCAGGATCGTGGAGCGCCCGCAGTACGTCCCGACCTCCAGCAGCGGCAGTCCCAGCGCCCCGGCCGCGGTGGCGGCCTCGTACAGGGCGAGTCCCTCCCGTACGGGCATGAACCCCTTGGCGGCCTCGAATGCGGCGAGGGTCTCCGGCTTGGGGGTGGCGGCCATGTGTTCCTCCTGGGCTGCGGGTGGTCGGCCCATGCTGCCCTACTGCTCGGTAAGGATCCATGTCGGGTCACCGGAACACCAGATGCGGTCAGTTCCGCACTACGGATACCTGAGTGCGAGCGCGTGACTACGCTCGGCGATGATCGAAACGCACGCCGCACGGTGTCAGCTTGGGGGTGACCGTCCCATGGTCAGCATGCGCGACCTAGATCCCAGCGCCTCGCCGCTGGACTACTACGGCTACGAACTGCGCCGCCTGAGGGAGGACGCGGGCCTCAACCAGGCGGAGCTCGGCAGTGCCGTGTTCTGTACGGGTTCCCTGATCGGCCAGATCGAGTGCACGAGGCGGGTCCCGACCCGGGACTTCTCGGAACGGGTCGACGCGGCACTGGGCACGGACGGGCTGTTCTCGCGGCTCATCGGCCTGGTGCTGCGGAACCAGCTGCCGACGTGGTTCCAGCCCTACGCGGAGATGGAGGCGCGGGCGGCGTACCTCTCGACGTTCCAGGCGCAGTTGGTGCACGGGCTGTTGCAGACCGAGGCGTACGCCCGGGCAGTGCTGGGGGTGTCGAGCGAGGAAAATCTCGACGCCAACGTGGCCGCCCGGATGGAGCGCCACCGCATACTCGACCGTGAGAACCCGCCACTGATGTGGGTCGTGCTGAGCGAGGCCGTACTGCATCAAGAGGTCGGCGGCCGGGAGGTCATGCGGAACCAACTCGCCCATATCCTGGCCCTGGAGAGCAGGGAGTGGGTGCAGGTACAGATCCTGCCGTACGAGGCGGGCGCCCATACGGGGCAGATGGGCTCGTTCACCCTCCTGCGCTTCGACGACGACCCGGATCTCGTCTATACCGAGGACTTCATCCAGGGCCATATGACGGCCAATCCACAGGCTTTCAGGGAGGGTTCGCTCCGATACGATCATTTGCAGGCCGCCGCCCTCTCCCTGGAGGCATCGGCGGAGCGGATCGCCCGCGTATTGGAGGAACGCTATGGAGACCATCCAGAACATGACGGGCGCACGGTGGCGTAAGTCGTCCTACAGCGGTGACACCGGCGGCCAGTGCGTCGAGTGCGCCCCCCTCGGCGCCGCCTGGCGGAAATCCTCGTACAGCGGTGACACCGGGGGCGACTGCGTCGAGTGTGCCCCCCTCGGCGGCGCCGCCTGGCAGAAGTCCTCGTACAGCGGTGACACCGGCGGCGAATGCGTCGAAGTCGCCGCCCAGCCCTGTCGGGTCGCCGTGCGGGACTCCAAGAACCCCGATGGCCCGGCCTTCACCGTCGGCGCCGCCGCCTTCGCCGTCTTCGTCGGGTCCCTGTCCGCCTGAAGGCCCTGGGGTCGGCGGAGGCTGTCAGTCCGGGTTCATAGGATCACGGCATGTCTGACGCCTTCACCGTCCTCTGGACCCATGACACGTGCCGTGCCCTGCGCAAGGCGGGCCGCGTGGGCGAGAGGCCGCCCGTCGCCTTCAGCGGCGTGCACAGCTCCCTCCCCGCCTGGTCCGGTGCCCGTGCCGGGGACGAGGTGTACGCGCTGCACGTCAACCAGCGCGTCGTGTACGTGGTGAGCCGGATGCGGATAGCCGACGTGGAGCGGCGGGCCTGCTGCGGCGCGAGCCCCGCGACCTGGCAGGACCCCGCGTTCCCCGGGCACGGCGACTGGTCGATGCTCGGCGCCGAGGGCTGCGGTGCCACGGCGGTCCACGTGGACGCGACGCCCGTGCGCTTCGACACGCCGATCCCCGGCGATCTGCTGGAGCGCCTCACCTGGCGCAACGGCCGAGGGCGGACGCGCCAGCTGAAGCACGTGGTGGACGGCCGTCTCGAACGTTCCGTCAGCCTCCAGGGGTTCTACCGTCTGACCTCCGAGTCCGCCGACGAGCTGGCGGAGGTCCTCGCAGCGTCTTGAGCCGGCCGGGCGGCTCCGGGGGAGAACACGTTCTCATCTGACCTTCCGTCAGATGAGAACGTGTTCTAGTCTGCCGCGCATGGGCATCGGAATCACAGCGGAGCAACGGGAGTTGGCCGAGGCGGTGCGCGGCTGGGTGGCGCGGGCCGCGCCGCCCGAGGAGGTGCGCAAGCTGCTCGACACCCCGCCCGGGGTGGGGCAGCGGCCCGCCTACTGGGACGCGATGGCCGCGCAGGGCCTACTGGAGCCCCACCTGGAGGGCGGCACCCTGCTCGACCTCGCCGTCGTCGTGGAGGAGGCCGCCCGGGCCGCGCTGCCCGGGCCGTACCTGCCGAGCGCACTGGCCTCCGTCCTGCTGGACCGGGCCGGGGCCGCCCCGCTCGACGGCCGGGTCGGCGCCGTCGCGCTGGGCCCCGGCACGCTGACCGCCGTCGCCGTCGAGGGCGGCGGCTACCTCCTCGACGGCACCGCGCCCCCCGTGCTCGGAGCCGGGGAGGCCGACCTCGTGCTGCTCGCCGCCGAGGCGCCGCACGGCACGCGCTGGTTCGCCGTGGACGCCGCCGCGCTGGCAATCCGTACGCACGAGAGCGCCGACCCGACCCGCCCCACCGCCGAGGTCCACGCGCGCGGGGTCACCGCCGGGCCGGACCGGGTGCTGGAGCTGGACGCGGCCCTCGTACGGGACCTGGCCTGCACCCTCTTCGCCGCCGACGCCTGCGGCACCGCCGCCTGGGCCCTGCACACGGCCGCCGGGTACGCCAAGGTGCGCGAGCAGTTCGGCCGGCCCATCGGGCAGTTCCAGGGCGTCAAGCACCTGTGTGCCGACATGCTGGTCCGCCTCGAACAGGCCAGGGCGCTGGCCTGGGACGCCGCGAACGCCATGGACGAGCCCGACGGGCCCGCCGAGGTGCGCACGCTCGTCGCCGCCCTGGCCGCCGGAACCGCCCTGGACGCGGCCTGGTCCTGCGCCAAGGACTGCATCCAGATCCTCGGCGGCATCGGCTTCACCTGGGAGCACGACGCCCACATCTACCTGCGCCGGGCCCTGGTCGCCCGCCAGCTCCTCGGGCACGGGGACGGGCACCGGCTACGGGCCGTGCGGTGCGCCGCGGGCGGTGCGCGGCGCGAGCTGCGCCTGGAACTCCCGGAGCGGGCGGAGGCGTACCGGGCGAGCGCCCGGACCGCCATCGAGGACGCGCGCGGCCTCGACCCGGCGGCCGCCCGGCGGATCCTGGCCCCCACCGGATACGCGGCCCCGTATCTGCCGCCCCCGTACGGACTCGGCGCCGGACCCGTCGAACAGCTCGTCGTGCAGCAGGAGCTCCAGGAGGCCGGGGTCAAGGTCGCCGACCTCGGCATCGCGACCTGGGTCGTGCCCTCCCTGCTCGCCTACGGGACGGACGCGCAGCGCGAGGCGTACGTACTGCCCACCCTGCGCGGGGAGCTCACCTGGTGCCAGCTCTTCTCCGAACCCGGTGCGGGCTCGGACCTCGCCTCGCTGCGGACCAGGGCCGAGCGCACCGAGGGGGGCGGCTGGCGGATCAACGGACAGAAGGTGTGGACGAGTTCTGCGCACAGCGCCGACTTCGGCATCCTGCTGGCCCGCACCGATCCCGACGCCCCCAAGCACCAGGGGCTCGGCTACTTCGTCGTCGACATGCGCAACACCCCCGGCATCGACGTCCGGCCGCTCAAGGAGATCACCGGCGAGGCCCTCTTCAACGAGGTCTTCTTCGACGACGCGGAGCTCCCGGCGGACGCGCTGGTCGGCGCGGCGGACGGCGGCTGGAAGGTCGCCCGCAACACCCTCGGCAACGAACGCGTCCACATGGCCGACCAGATGACCTTCGACACCGGCCTGGAGGCCCTGATCGCCCGCTCCGCCGGCCTCGACGGGGCACACCGGGCGCGGATCGGGGCGCTCGCCGCCGAGGCGCACGCCCTGGCCTGCATCGGACTGCGGACCACCCTCCAGCAGGTGTCGGGGCTGGAACCGGGCGCGGGTGCCTCCGTACGCAAGCTCGTCCAGACCCCGCACCAGCAGCGGACCGCCGAGCTGGCCCTGGAACTGCTGGGACCGGCGGGCGCGGTGCGCGAGGGGGCGGGGGAGCGGGCGGTGCACGGGATGCTCATGTCCCGCTGCCTGACCATCGCCGGGGGCACCACGCAGGTCCAGCTCAATGTCGTCGCCGAGCGGATCCTCGGCCTTCCCCGGGACTGAAGGGACAGCAGGGACATGAAGTCGTACATCGTGGGCGTCGGCATGACGAAGTTCGAGAAGCCGGAGTCGAGGGACTGGCAGTACTGGGACATGGTCAAGGAGGCCGGGTCCGCGGCGCTCGCCGACGCGGGCGTGGACTACGGGCTCGTCGAGCAGGTGCCGGTGGGCTACTGCTTCCAGGCGTCCACCGCCGGGCAGCGGGCCGCGTACGAACTGGGGCTGACCGGGGTCCCGGTCTACAACGTCAACAACAACTGCGCGACGGGCTCGACGGCCCTGATGATGGCCCGGCAGTTCGTGGAGGGCGGGCTGAACGACTGCGTGCTCGCGCTGGGCTTCGAGAAGATGAAGCGCGGCGCGCTGGGGGGCGGGGCGGACGGGGGGGCCCGCGGCGGAGCCGCTGATGATTCCTTCAAGACGTCGCCCGTGGCCCGGCACTACGGGATCATGGCCGCCGCGCACGGCTTCGAGATGTCACCGCCGACCGCGCAGATCTTCGGGAACGCGGCCCGCGAGCACATGGAGCGGTACGGGACCACGGCCGCGCAGCTCGCCGCGGTGGGCGCCAAGAACCACCGGCACTCCGCGAACAACCCGAACGCGCAGTTCCAGGACGTGTACACGGTGGAGGAGATCCTGGCCGCCAAGCCGATCCACGATCCGCTGACCAAACTCCAGTGCTCGCCGACCTCCGACGGGGCGGCGGCCGCGCTGGTCGTCTCGGAACGGTTCGTCGTCCGGCACGGGCTGCACGACAAGGCGGTGGAGATCGTCGCGCAGGCGATGACCACGGACACCGCGGACAGCTTCGGGGGCTCCTGCATCGACGTGGTCGGCAAGCCGATGACGGCGGCGGCCGCGCGGCAGGTGTACGAGGCGTCCGGGCTCGGCATCGAGGACGTGGACGTGGTCGAACTGCACGACTGCTTCTCGATCAACGAGCTGCTGACGTACGAGGCGCTCGGCATGTGCGGGGACGGGGCCGCGGGGAAGCTGGTGGAGAGCGGGGCGACGACGTATGGCGGGCGGTGGGTGGTCAACCCCTCCGGGGGGCTGATCTCCAAGGGGCACCCGCTGGGGGCGACGGGGCTGGCGCAGGCGGCGGAACTGGTCTGGCAGCTGCGGTCTCAGGCGGGGCCGCGGCAGGTCCCTGGAGCGCGGGTGGGCCTCGCCCACAACATCGGCCTGGGTGGCGCGGCGGTGGTCACGCTGCTGCGGCGGTAACGGGCCTGGCGCTGGCTCGGGGCTCCGCCCCGCAGCCCGCGCCTCAGCCGAATCCAGCCCCGCCGGCGTTTGAGGCGCGGGGTCTGGGGCGGAGCCCCAGGTCCCGGCGGAGCCGGGCTCCGTGGCCGACGCCCCGCGCGTGCGGTCCGGCGGAGCCCCAGGTCCCGGCGGAGCCGGGCTTCGGGGAGAGCGGCTTCGCTAGGGGCCCGGCCGGAAGGAGGGGTCGATCACCGTTTCGCCCCGCGAGGCCCGGTGGATCGCTGACGCCAGGTCCTCGATCGGGTCATCGCGCAGGATCACGCCCGCCGCCCCCGCGGCAAGGGCCGCGTCCAGCAGGCCCGGACGGGCCGAGCCGGTCAGGACGAGGACGCGGCACTCCGGATCGTCTGCCAGGAGCGCCGCGACGGAGCCCGGCTCCTCCACCAGCGCCACCGCCGGGCGGGCCAGCGTGTCGCGGACGACCTCGATGTCCGGCTGGAGGCCGAGCCGGAGCGCGAGCGCCGGGTTCGGCGGGTCCAGCAGCACGCGCAGCGAACGGTTCTGGCGGTGGTCAACGGGCATCTCTTCCACCCGGGAAGGGTATGGCCCAGCCCCCGCAACCCCGCGCAACACGCCTTGGCGGAATGGAATCTGACGGCAGGTCAAGACTCTTCCCTCCTGCTGGGGCGTGCGTTATACATTCCTTCACCGGCACCCTAGAACGCGTTCTAGAACCGGTCCCGCATACGACCTCGGTGCGGCCGACGGTGCGGACGGCCGCACCGAGGTCTTCCAAGGCCCCCGTTCTTCAAAGACAGGGAGCAGCATCCCCATGCCCATCGATGCCGCCAAGGCCCTCGCCGCCGACCCCCGCGTGGGAGCCATCGGCTGGGACCACAAGGACATCCAGCTCTACCACCTCGGCCTCGGCGCAGGCCGCCCCGCCACCGACCCCGACGAGCTGCGCTACACCCTGGAGTCCAAGCTCCACGTGCTGCCCAGCTTCGCGACGGTCGCCGGCGCCGGCATGGCCATGCTCGGCGGCCTCGCCGCCCCCGGCATCGACGTCAACCTCGCCGCCGTCCTGCACGGCGGGCACTCCATCGAGCTGCACCGGCCCATCCCGGTCAAGGGCGAGGCCACCTCCACCTCCAAGGTCGCCGCCGTCTACGACAAGGGCAAGGCCGCGGTGATCGTGCTGCGTTCCGAGGTCGCGGACGCCGACGGGCCGCTGTGGACCAGCGACGCGCAGCTCTTCGTACGAGGCGAGGGCGGGTTCGGCGGCGAACGCGGCCCCTCCGTCACCTCCGGGCAGCCCGCGCGCGAGCCCGACCGTACCGAGGAGCGGCACATCCGGGAGGACCAGGCGCTCCTCTACCGCCTCTCCGGCGACTGGAACCCCCTGCACGCCGACCCCGAGTTCGCCAAGCTGGCCGGCTTCGACCAGCCGATCCTGCACGGCCTGTGCTCGTACGGGATGACCCTGAAGGCCGTCGTCGACACGGTGCTGGGCGGGGACGTCTCGCGGGTCCGCGCCTACCGCACGCGCTTCGCCGGGATCGTCTTCCCGGGCGAGACGCTGCGCATCCGGATGTGGCAGGAGCCCGGCCGCGTCCTGGTGTCGGTGAGCGCCGCCGAACGGGACGACGCGCCGGTCCTCGCCGACACCGTCGTCGAACACGCGTAGTACGAGATCCAGACCTTAAGGAGCCGCACCGTGCGCGCAGCACTGCAGAGCGAGATCGGCCAGGACAAGCTCGAGGTCGTCGACGACATGGAGGCCGTGGGCCTCGGTCCCGGCAAGGTGAAGATCCGGATCAAGGCCACCGGCCTGTGCCACTCGGACCTGTCCGCGATGAGCGGCATCCTGCCGCAGCCCGCCCCCTTCATCCCGGGCCACGAGGGCTCCGGGGTGATCGCCGACGTCGGTGACGGGGTCACCAGCCACAAGATCGGCGACCGGGTCCTCGTCTGCTGGCTGCCGCCGTGCGGCCACTGCCCCTCCTGCAAGCGCGGCCAGGGCCACCTGTGTCTGGAGAGCCTGGTCAATGCGGGCATCCCCAACTTCCGCCGGGCGGGCGGGGACATCTTCGGCTTCGCCGCGACCGGCACCTTCGCCGAGGAACTCGTCGTCGACGCCAAGTGCGCCGTCCCGATCCCCGACGACGTGCCCTTCGACATCGCCGCGCTCATCGGCTGCGGGGTCACCACCGGCCTCGGCGCGGCCATCAACACCGCCGAGGTGGCGGCCGGGTCCTCGGTCGCCGTCATCGGCTGCGGCGGCGTCGGCATATCCGTGATCCAGGGCGCCAAGGTGCAGGGCGCGGCGCAGATCGTCGCCGTCGACCCGGTGGAATCGCGGCGCCAGGCCGCCCTGCGGTTCGGGGCGAGCGAGGCGGTCGCCCCGGACGCCTTCGACGACGCCAAGAGCCGGATCACCGGCGGCGAGGGCTTCGACTACGTCTTCGAGGTCGTCGGCAAGTCCGCCACCGCGCAGACCGCGTACAAGATGACCCGGCGCGGCGGCAGCGTGGTGATCGTCGGCGCGGGAGCGCTGGACGACAACTTCCAGATCGACATGTTCTCGCTGTTCTTCGACGAGAAGAAGATCCTGCCGTCGATGTACGGCGGCGGCGACGTGCTCCGCTCCTACGAGCGCACGATCGCGCTGTGGCGGGCCGGCCGGGTGGACCTGGAGAGCCTGATCACGCACCGGGTGCAGCTCGCCGAGATCAACGACGCCCTCGACCAGATGCGTACGGGCACGGCCCTGCGCACCTGCATCGAGATCTGATCCGTTCTGAGAGGAATCCGGTAGATGTCACTCCCACTTGAGGGACTGTCCGCCATCGTCACGGGTGCGGGCCGCGGCCTCGGCCGGGCCGAGGCGGTCGAACTCGCCCGGCTCGGCGCGAGCGTGGTCGTCAACGACTTCGGCCAGCCCGGCCGCGACGGCTCCGGCGAGGCCTCGGCGGCCCCGGCGGAGGAGGTCGCCGCGGAGATCCGTGCGGCGGGCGGGCAGGCGGTCGCGCACCTGGGGGACGTGGCCGACTTCGAGCAGGCGCGCCAACTGGTGGACCTGGCGGTGAGCAGCTTCGGCAAGCTCGACATCCTGGTCAACAACGCGGGCATCCTGCGGGACCGGATGGTCTTCTCGATGTCGGAGGAGGAGTGGGACTCGGTGATCCGGGTCCACCTCAAGGGCCACTTCAACACCACCCACTTCGCGTCCGTGCACTGGCGCGAGCGGTCGAAGGCGGCGGGCGGCCCGGTCTACGGCCGGATCGTCAACACCTCCTCCGAGGCCTTCCTCGGCGGCTCGGCCGGCCAGCCGAACTACGCGGCGGCCAAGGGCGGCATCGTCGGTCTGACCACCTCCACCGCCCTGGCGCTGGCCAAGTACGGGGTGACGGCCAACGCCATCTGCCCGCGCGCCCGCACCCGGATGACGGAGGACGTCTTCGCGGGCTTCCAGGTCCCGGAGGAGGGCAAGCTGGACGCCCTCGCCCCCGAGCACGTCTCACCGCTCGTCGGCTACCTGGCCTCGCCCGCCGCGGCCAAGGCCAACGGGCAGCTGTTCGTCGTGCACGGCGGGATCGTGGTCGTGATGGAACGCCCCAAGGTGGCCGCGAAGTTCGACACGACCAAGGAGGCCTTCTCCTTCGAGGAGCTCGACGAGCTCCTGACCCCGCACTACGACTCCCGCCCGGCGAACGAGACGTTCGCCGCGACGGAGGTCCTGGGTCTCAAGCACGACTAGCGCGGTCGTGCCCGTCCCCCCACGGGTCAGCCGAGGGGGGCCTGCTGGAGGGGGACCGGGCGCAGGGCCGGCTCCGGCGGGGGGTCCAGGCGGACCGGCGGGGGAGGGGCGGCCGGCAGGGTCATCCCGAGGATCCCGCAGGGCACCTCCGGGGTCGCGTACGGCAGGTGGAGCCGGCCCTCCCGGCTCCACAGGCCGGTACCGCCCAGCCAGCCCACCGGGGGGCCGAGCCGGAAGACGTGCCGGTCGGCGGGGCGCCACAGCGCGAGGCCGGCGTCCTCCCCCGGCCGGCCCGTCCGCAGGGCGACCCCGCAGGTCTCCGGCATCAGGGCCTGGCCCGGCTGCACGGCGAAGGGCACGGCCTGCGCCAGGCCCTCCCCGCGCAGGCACTCCGGGAAGCGCACCGGCAGGGAGCTGCCCAGCACCCCCCAGCCGAGCCGCGGCTGCCCGGGGGCGTCCGAGCGGATCAGCAGCAGCCCGCTGTCGGGGTCGGCGAGCAGCAGCCGGTCGTCACTGCCCTCCGCGATCTGGAGCAGCAGGGACACCTCGCTCCCGCCACTGCCGATGCCTCCGCCCAGGTCCACGGCGACGGCCTTGGTGACCCCGTCCACCTCGCGGTCCAGGGCCAGCATCCGGCCCGCCCGGTCCAGCCACACCCCGCCGGAGCACCGCCCCGGGATGTCGGCCGCGCGCCGCGGCCCGGGAGCGCCGCCCCCGGCCACCTGCCAGACCGTGCTGCCCGTGTCCGACACGGCCAGGGCGAAGGCGCAGGACCCGTCCGGCGACGGCGGCAGCAGGCGGACCCGTACGCCCTCCTCCGCCTCCACCCCGCCCAGCTGGAGCTCCCCGGTGCGCGGCCCGGCAGCGGCGCCCGTCGGGTACAGCAGCGCGAAGGCGTGCCGCTCCGCCACCCGCCGGTGGATCAGCACCCGCCCGTCGGCCAGCGGCAGCACCTCGCTGTCGGCCTCCTCGGGCTGCGCGAGCGGCAGCGGGACCGCGTACGCCTCGGGCCCGGCCAGGGTCCAGCGCTCGGCGTACAGCGCCTCGCCGTCCCCCGCGAGCCGGGCGGCGTACGACCCGTCCGCGGCGATCGTGAACGGCGCCGTGGCCGGGGCCGCGGGCGTGGCCGTCGTCGTTTCGATGGCACAGACAGTCATCTGCGCGTCACCTCCGGGTCAGGAAGCTAGTTTTCGCACTTCCTGCCGAACAACACGACCAGGGCGGCTTCACACATAAGGGTGGCCGGTGGGCGATTCGCGTGTGGTGACGGTGGCGATTGTGCTGTGCGATATCGGGGCGTTTAGGGTGGGGAATCGGTTAGGTATGCCTAACCAGTCCCTCGTGCATCCCCTGTCGCCCCACACCAGGAGTCGTCCCATGTCCTTCCGACGCCGCGGAACAGCCGCCGTCGCCCTCGCGGCCGCCGCCGCACTCGCCCTCACCGCCTGCGGCGGCAAGGACGGCGAGGCCGCCAAGGACGACAAGGCCGGGGGTGGCGGCAAGCAGGCCGTCGCCCAGGGCGGCAAGGAGTTCGGGGACGCCGCGGCGAAGACGGCCGCCTTCGGGACCACGGCCCCGGCCGGCCAGTTCCCGCGCACCCTCACCCACGCCATGGGTTCCACCGAGCTCAAGGCCGCCCCCAAGCGGGTCGTGGTGCTCGATGTCGGCGAGCTCGACAACGTCGTCTCGCTGGGCGTGCGGCCCGTCGGCTACGCGCCGTCCGAGGGCGACGAGTCCATCCCCGACTACCTGAAGAAGGACGCGGGCGAGCCGAAGTCGGTCGGCACCATCAACAACCTCAACCTCGAAGCGATCAACGCCCTCAAGCCCGACCTGATCCTCGGCAGCCAGCTGCGCGCCGCGGACAAGTACGACGCGCTCTCCAAGATCGCCCCGACCGTGTTCTCCATCCGCCCGGGCTTCACGTGGAAGGAGAACTACCTCCTCAACGCCGCCGCCCTCGACAAGACCGCCGAGGCGAAGACCAAGCTGGAGGCCTACCAGGCCAAGGCGGTCAAGCTCGGCGAGGACCTCGGCGAGAAGAAGCCGACCGTCACGATGCTGCGCCACATGCCGGGCAAGACCCGCCTCTACGCCGGGGCCTCCTTCATCGGCACGATCCTGAAGGACTCCGGCATCCCGCGCCCGCAGAACCAGCAGGCCGAGGAGCTCGCCGTCGAGATCAGCCCGGAGCGGATGGACGAGGCCGCCGCCGACTGGATCTTCACCGGGGTCTACGGGCCCAAGGACAAGACCAAGCGCGACGCCGCCGAGGCCAACCCGCTGTGGAAGGGACTTGAGGCCGTGAAGCAGGGCCGTGCGAAGGACGTCCCGGACGAGACCTGGTACCTGGGCCTCGGCGTCACCGCCGCCGACAAGGTCCTCGACGACCTCCGGGGCCACCTGGTCAAGTAGCCGCGCAATCCCCTGGCGGGGCCGGACCATCCCCTGGCGGGGCCGCCCCATCCCCACCGGGGCAAAGCCGGCCCCGCCGGCGTTGAGGCCCGACCGGGGGCGAATCCAGCCTCGCCGGCTGCGCCGGGTCCAGGCCCCCCCCCCCCCGGCGAGCAGCTGGGTGTGCCGCCCCAGCCGGCGCGGGCACGCGGT
>NZ_JBEZMA010000072.1:0-31754 GCF_040652415.1 Streptomyces sp. NPDC048255 | reverse complement strand
CAGGTAGAGCAGGGTGGACAGCGCCCCGACGGCGCAGAAGCCGAGGAGCTGGCGGGGCAGCCCGCGGTCCACGTCGGGGACGGCGGTGCGGTCCCCCGCCGGACGGCGGGGGCCCCTCCACTGATCGCGGATGTCCGGATCAGCCGACCTTCACCAGGTCGCAGACGAAGATCAGCGTCTCGCCCGGGGCGATCGCGCCGCCCGCGCCGCGGTCACCGTAGGCGAGGTGGGCCGGGATCGTCAGCTTGCGACGGCCGCCGACCTTCATGCCCTGGACGCCCTGGTCCCATCCGGCGATGACCTGGCCGACACCGAGCTGGAACTGGAGCGCGGAACCGCGGTTCCAGGAGGCGTCGAACTCCTCACCGGTGGAGAAGGCCACGCCCACGTAGTGGACCGAGACCCGGTCGCCGGCCTTGGCCTCGGCGCCGTCGCCCAGCCAGATGTCCTCCTTGACCAGGTCGGTCGGAACCGGACCCTCCGGGAAGTCGATCTCGGGCTTCTCGAGCTTGTCGCTCACGGAACTGCTCCTCATACGTACGAAACGGCCAACCGGAACAGTCTTACATCACCGCGAGGATGTCGAGGCTGAAGACCAGCGTGGACTTGGCCGGGATGCTCCCCTGCTCCTTGTCGCCGAAGCCCATGTCCGGCGGGATGACCAGCAGGACGCGGCTGCCGACCTTCTTGCCGATGATGCCTTCCTTCAGGCCCTTGACCGAGAGCTGGTCCATCGGCCAGATGACCGTCGCGTCGCTGGTGTACGTGCTCTCGAAGGACTTGTCGTCCTTCCAGGTCTTGCCGTTGAACTTGACGACGACCTGGTCGACGTCCTTCACGACCGCGCCGTCACCTTCCAGGATGTAGTTCGCGACCAGCTTGGCCGGCTCGGCGGTGTCCTTCGGAACGGTCACGGAGGGCTCCTTGCCGTCCGTGTTCGTACCGACCTTCGGCAGGTCCTTGTTGTCCTGCGCGACCTCCTTGCCCGTGGCCGAGGCCGGGACGGAGGCGCCCTTGACGATGTCCACGACGAAGACCAGCGTGGCGTTCGCCTTGATCTTCTCGCCGGAGCCCTGCGCGCCGTAACCGAGCTCCGGCGGGATCACCAGCTCGACGCGGCTGCCGACCTTCTGGCCCTCCAGGCCCTGGTCCCAGCCCTTGATGACCATGCCGGCGCCGATGCTCACGTCGAAGGTCTTGGCCTTGCTGAAGCTCTCGTCGAACGGCTCCTTGCCGTCCCACACCTGGCCGTAGTAGTTGACCTGGGCGACGTCGCCCTTCTTCAGCACCGGGCCGTCGCCCTCGCTGATGGTCACCACCTTCAGCTCCTTCGGCGGTTCGCCCTTGCCCTTCGACAGGGTGGGCTTCTCCCCGAACTTGGCACCCGTGGTGATCGCGGGCGCCCCGTTCTTCATCTGGGCGGAGTCGGAGCCGCTGTCATCGCCACAAGCCGCTGTCGACAGCAGCAGAAGGGGTACGACAAGCAGGCCGGCAAGTCGGCGCACGGGTTCCTCAGATCTCAGACGGCAAGGCGGTCGCCCGCCACTCTAAGCCGTGCGCAGGGCCCCGTACGAGAGACGTACGGGGCCCCTGGCCAAGATCAGAACATCGGCGCGGCGTCACACCGCGCCCTCACATGCCGGCGATCAGCTTCTCCACCCGGTCGTCCACCGACCGGAACGGGTCCTTGCACAGCACGGTCCGCTGCGCCTGATCGTTCAGCTTCAGGTGCACCCAGTCGACCGTGAAGTCCCGCCGCTGCTCCTGCGCCCGGCGGATGAAGTCACCGCGCAGCCGCGCCCTCGTCGTCTGCGGGGGCACCGACTTGCCCTCGAAGATCTTGAGGTCGTTGCAGATCCGCGCCGCCTGCCCCTTGCGCTCCAGGAGGTAGTACAGCCCGCGCCGCCGGTGGATGTCGTGGTAGGCGAGGTCTATCTGAGCCACCCGCGGGTTCGACATCGTCATGTTGTGCTTGCCGCGGTACCGCTCGATCAGCTGGTACTTCATGACCCAGTCGATCTCGGTCCCGATCCGGTCCAGGTCCTCGGCGTCGATCGCGTCCAGCGTGCGGCCCCACAGCTCCAGCACCTGGTCCACCACGCCGGTACGGATGCCCCGGCGCTCGGCGAAGTCCACCGCCTTGTCGTAGTACTCCCGCTGGATCTCCAGCGCCGAGGCCTCCCGGCCGCTGGCGAGGCGCACCTTGCGCTGACCGGTGATGTCGTGACTGACCTCACGGATCGCCCGGATCGGGTTCTCCAGGGTCAGGTCCCGCATCACCGTGCCCGCCTCGATCATGCGCAGCACCAGGTCGGTGGCCCCGACCTTCAGCAGCATGGTCGTCTCGGACATGTTCGAGTCCCCGACGATGACGTGGAGCCGCCGGTAGCGCTCGGCGTCCGCGTGCGGCTCGTCCCGGGTGTTGATGATCGGGCGGGAACGGGTCGTCGCGGAACTGACGCCCTCCCAGATGTGCTCGGCCCGCTGGCTGACGCAGTACACCGCACCCCGGGGGGTCTGGAGCACCTTGCCCGCGCCGCAGATCAGCTGCCGCGTGACGAGGAACGGAATGAGGATGTCCGCCAGGCGGGAGAATTCCCCGTGCCGGGCCACCAGATAGTTCTCGTGGCAGCCGTACGAGTTGCCCGCCGAGTCGGTGTTGTTCTTGAAGAGATAGACGTCGCCCGCGATTCCCTCCTCGTGCAGGCGGCGTTCGGCGTCGACGAGCAGGCCTTCGAGAATGCGCTCGCCCGCCTTGTCGTGCGTGACGAGTTCCGTCACGTTGTCGCATTCGGGAGTTGCATATTCCGGATGCGAACCCACGTCGAGGTAGAGGCGGGCGCCGTTCCGCAGGAAGACATTGCTGCTGCGGCCCCATGACACAACACGGCGGAAGAGGTAGCGCGCCACTTCGTCAGGAGACAGTCGGCGCTGTCCCCTGAACGTGCACGTGACGCCGTACTCGTTCTCCAGCCCGAAAATGCGGCGGTCCATGACTGAACATTACGCCTTCTGCCCTCTTCTGAAACCGGGTTCGCCCATGCCGTTGCGATCAGTTCCCGGCGCACGGCCCGCGCGAGCCCGCGAAAGGGACCACCGTCCAGCCGCCGTTCAGCCCATATGTCAGCCCGCCGACGGGACCTCGGACACCGCGCCGTCCGAGCCCTCCGGCGCCTTCCCGGCCGAACCCGCCACCTCCCGGCCCCGGCCCGGGGCCGCCAGCGCCCGCTGAGTGACCGTCAGGACCAGCAGCGCCGCGGCTCCCGCAATGCTCGCCACCCCGAAGCTCGCCGCCGTACCGCCCAGCTCCACGGCCGGTCCCGCCGCCGCGGTACCGATCGCGGCGCCCACCCCGAAGAAGGTGACCAGCCAGGAGAACGCCTCCGTCACCGTGCCCGCCGGAGCGTGCCGGTCCACGACGATGAACGCGCACGCGATGGCCGGCGCCAGGAACACACCGGCCAGCGCGGTCAGCGCCGTCATCGCCACCGGACCCGGTGTCAGCATCAGCGGCAGGTAGCACACCGCGAGGAGGGCGACCAGCATCCGCAGCCGCCGCTCGGGCGCGCCGGACCACTGCCGGGCGCCGTAGACCACACCGCCGACCAGCGCGCCGAGCCCCAGCGCCGCCATCAGCCAGCCGTACACCGCCTGCCGGCCGTGGTCGTCCGCGTACGCCACGCCCGCCACCGTGATGGACCCCAGCGCCGTCCCCACGAAGAAGAAGGCGCCGAGCAGCGCCAGCAGGCCCCGCGAGCGCAGGGCGCCCAGCCAGTGCGCCTCGCGCGGAGCCGACCGCCACGTACGGGAGGGCTCGCAGACCACGACGGACAGCGCCCCGAGCACACCGATGGCATTGATCACGAGCAGGGCCGCGGCCGGGTCCCACAGCGAGACGAACAGCGTCACCAGCAGCGGACCGACCGTGAACATGACCTCCTGGGCCACCGCGTCCATCGCGTACGCCGCGTGCACCTTCTCCTCGCGGCCGCCCAGCACGCTCGGCCACAGGGCCCGCAGACCGCCCTCCAGCGGCGGCGTGAACAGCCCCGCCACCACGACCGCCCCGTACGCGACGGCCACCGAGCCGGTGCCCGCGAGCGCCAGCCACACCATCCCCAGCGCGGAGACCACGGCCGCCGGCAGCTGCACCCTGGGCTGCCCGTACAGGTCCACGGCCCGGCCCAGCAGCGGCTGACCCACCGCGTTGGCCAGCCCGTACACGGCGGCCAGCGCCCCCGCGAGGCTGTAGCTGCCGCCCTCGGCGCGGGTGAACAGCACGATCGCGATCGGTGCGGTGCCGTTCGGCAGCCGGCCTATGAGCGTGCCCACCAGCAGCCTCGCGGCGTGCCGGGTCCGGAGCAGCTCCGCGTATCCCGCGGCCATGTCGGCCCCCTCCTGCCCGGCTCCCACCGGGGTAATACGTATAACTTGACGGAGTCATACGTACCATGGCCACACTCCGCCCGTCCACACACGAGACACCCCCTCGGACCCGGCCGGCACCCGCACCCCAGAAAACCAACACGCCAGGAGCACCCCTGTGACGAGACCCACCAGCCGCGACGTGGCCGCCGCCGCCGGAGTCTCCCAGGCCACCGTCTCCCTCGTCCTCGGCGGCAAATGGCGCGGCCGCGTCTCCGAACGCACCGCCGCCCTCGTCCGCGAGACCGCCACCGGCCTCGGCTACCGCCCCAACCTCGCCGCCCGCAACCTCCGCCTCGGCCACACCCGCACCGCCCTGCTCGTCGTCCCCGCCCTCACCAACGAGTTCTTCGCCCGCGTCTACACCGGCGCGGCCCGCGTCGCCGCCGAACACGGATTCGGCGTCGTCCTCTACCCCTCCCCCGACGGCACCGGCCCCGCCCGCGACCCCTTCGCCTCCGCCCGCGCCGCCCTCGACGGAGTCATCGCCTCCTCCATGGCCGCCCAGGCCCTCGACGCCCTCGGCGGCGACGGACTCCCCCTCGTCATGCTCGACAGCGACCCCGCCGCCACGACCGCCGCCGCCCACGTCAACCTCGCCATGGCCGACGGCATGCGCCAGGTCACCGAACACCTCCTGGCCCTAGGCCACCGCCGCTTCCTCCACCTCGCCTCCGCCGTCGACTCCTGGACCTTCCGGATCCGCGCCGAAGCCCTGGCCGCCCTCCTGGAGCCCCACGCCGCGCTGCGCACCGTACGGGCCGCCCTCACCGTCGACGCCGCCCGGACGGCCATGGAAGCCGCCCTGGCCGCCCCCCAGGACCGGCCCACCGCCATCGTCTGCGACGACGACATCCTCGCCGCCGGCGCCTGCAAGGCCGCCCGGCGCCTGGGCCTGCGCGTCCCCGAGGACCTCTCCGTCACCGGCTTCGACGACCTCGCCCTGGCCACCGCCGTCGAACCCGAGCTCACCACCGTCCGCCTCCCCGCCGAGCGCGTCGGCGAACAGGGCATGACCGCCCTCCTCGCCGTCCTCGACGGCGCCGCCTGGACCGCCCCCGACCTCCCCGTCGAACTCGTCACCCGCGACTCCACCGGCCCCGCCCCCGCCTGAACGCGGAAATGCCCCGGCCCACCCTCACGGGCGGACCGGGGCACCTCGCACACGAGCCCTGCTCGGCTCCTGCTCTGCTCCTACTCGGCGTCCTCGTCGGGCGCCTCGTCGTTCGACACGGCATCGGCCTGCGCCGCCGCCGGAACATCGGCCTCCAGCAGCCGCGACAACTGCCGGCCCCGGATCCGCTTGAACTTCCGCTGCTGCGCCCGCGTCCGGTCCAGCACCGCCACCTCGAGACGCTCCGCCGGGATCGTCTTGTCGGCACCGTTGGCCTGGCTGGACAGCGCCTGCACCGCCAGCTTCAGCGCCTCCGACAGGGTCATCCCGTCCTGGTGGCGCTGGTCCAGGAACGTGCCGATCTGCTCGGAGTTCCCGCCGACGGCGACCGAGCCGTGCTCGTCCACGATCGACCCGTCGTGCGGAAGGCGGTAGATCTGGTCGCCGGCCGCGGTCGCCCCGACCTCCGCCACCACCAGCTCCACCTCGTACGGCTTCTCACCGGCCGAGGAGAAGATGGTGCCGAGCGTCTGGGCGTAGACGTTCGCCAGCCCACGGGCCGTCACATCGTCACGGTCGTAGGTGTAGCCGCGCAGATCCGCGTACCGCACGCCGCCGATCCGCAGGTTCTCGTACTCGTTGTACTTGCCGGCGGCCGCGAAGCCGATCCGGTCGTAGATCTCGCTGAACTTGTGCAGCGCACGGGAGGGGTTCTCGCCGACGAACACGATGCCGTCGGCGTACTGCAGCACGACAAGGCTGCGACCGCGGGCGATGCCCTTGCGGGCGTATTCCGCCCGGTCGGCCATGGCCTGCTGGGGTGACACATAGAACGGAGTCGACACCGGCTGTCCGTCCCTTTCTTCTGGGCGACGAGGAGACGAGGAGTGGTCAGAGCAGGGCCGCGCGCGGCCCGTCGGGCTGCTCCATGCGCCGCTCGGTGATGGCCCGCGCGAGCTCCGAGGACTCCTCCTCGCTGAGCCTGCGGAAGCCCTCGTCGGTGATGACGGTGACGATCGGGAAGATCCGGCGGTACAGGTCCGGGCCACCGGTCGCCGAGTCGTCGTCGGCGGCGTCGTACAGGGCCTGCACGACCAGGGTGGTGGCCTGCTGCTCCGTCAGGTCGTCGCGGTACAGCTTCTTCATGGAACCGCGCGCGAAGATCGAACCGGATCCGGTGGCGGCGAAGCCGTGCTCCTCGGAGCGGCCGCCGGTCACGTCGTAGGAGAAGATCCGGCCCTTCTCCTTGGCCTCGTCGTACCCCGCGAAGAGCGGGACCACGGCCAGGCCCTGCATGGCCATGCCCAGATTGCTCCGGATCATGGTGGAGAGCCGGTTCGCCTTGCCCTCCAGGGAGAGGGTCGCCCCCTCCACCTTCTCGAAGTGCTCCAGCTCCAGCTGGAACAGCTTGACCATCTCCACGGCCAGGCCGGCCGTACCGGCGATGCCCACCGCGGAGTACTCGTCGGCCGGGAACACCTTCTCGATGTCCCGCTGCGCGATCATGTTCCCCATGGTCGCCCGCCGGTCACCGGCGAGCACGACCCCGCCGGGGAAGGTGGCGGCCACGATGGTCGTCCCGTGCGGCGCCTCGACGACGCCCTCCGGCAGCTTGCGGTTGCCGGGCAGCATCTCGGGCGAGTGCGAGCCCAGGAAGTCCATGAAGGACGACGACCCCGGCGTCAGGAAGGCTGCCGGTAGACGCCCTGTGCTACGAGTGTTGGGTTCCACAGGTTTCCTTCCACGTAAGCGGCTGCACGCCGTATGACGTCCGGCCGATCCTTGAACTGCCCCAAGGCTGCGTGACAGCTGAAGCACAGTACGCCTCGGACCCTACCCGTCTGATGATCGTTATCCACCTGCCCGACCGTGCGGGCTGTGTGGCAATCGGCACCGGGCCGACGGGACTTCGACGCGTCCGCCCGACGGGGCCGGCCTGCCCGGCGCCCTACGCTCCGGCGCGGACCCGGCCCGACCCCGCCTCGGCGGGCAACCTTCGATTCGAAGGCAGAACGGCCTACTGGCCACCCTTTTGCACGAAACTCCGAACGAAGTCCTCTGCGTTCTCCTCTAGGACATCGTCAATCTCGTCAAGTACGGAGTCGACGTCGTCGGAGAGCTTCTCCTGGCGCTCCTTGAGGTCGGTCGATTCCTCGACCGCCGCCTCCTCGACCTCCTCGGTCGAGCGCGTCGCCTTCTGCTGTCCGCCGCCGGTGTCCTTGGTCGCCATGTCTACCTCACCCCGCTCGGTTCGCACGCTCACACAGAGAGACCCCGGATCGGGATCCCTCAAGATCAGACCCTATGTCGGACCCTACAAGGAGGGTCCGACATTCGTCCCCGCACTTTCGTAAGTCCGGCTTCCTCTCATGATTCCCGGACCGGAGGCCTTTCAGCCCCGTTCAGCGCCCCGAAAGCACCCGCACCAGGTCCTCCGCCGTGCGGCAGCGGTCCAGGAGCTCCTTCACGTGGGCCCGCGTGCCCCGCAGCGGCTCCAGAGTCGGAACGCGCTGGAGCGAGTCGTGCCCCGGGAGGTCGAAGATCACCGAGTCCCAGGAGGCCGCCGCCACATCGTCCGCGTACTGCTCCAGGCAGCGGCCGCGGAAGTACGCCCGGGTGTCCTCCGGAGGCTTGCTCTGCGCCCGCTCCACGTCCGGCTCGGCCACCAGCCTCTTCATCTTGCCGCGGGCCACCAGGCGGTTGTACAGGCCCTTCTCGGGCCGTACGTCCGCGTACTGGAGGTCCACCAGGTGCAGCCGCGCCGCGTCCCAGTCGAGTCCGTCGCGCCTGCGGTAGCCCTCCAGGATCTCCCTTTTGGCGATCCAGTCCAGCTCCCCAGACAGGCTCATCGGATCGGTCTCCAGCCGGCCCAGGACGTCCTCCCACCGAGCGAGGACGTCCTTGGTCTGCTCGTCAGCGTCGGACCCGAAGCGCTCGTCCACGTACTTCCTGGCCAGCTCGAAGTACTCCATCTGAAGTTGCACGGCGGTCAGTGTGCGGCCGCTGCGGAGCGTGATCAGGTGCTTCAGGCCCGGGTCGTGCGAGACCTGGTGCAGGGTGCGTACCGGCTGGTCGACGGCCAGGTCGACGTTGATGAACGCGTCCTCGATCATGGACAGGACCAGGGCGGTCGTGCCGAGCTTGAGGTACGTGGAGATCTCGGACAGGTTCGCGTCGCCGATGATCACGTGCAGGCGGCGGTACTTCTCGGCGTCCGAGTGGGGCTCGTCGCGGGTGTTGATGATCGGCCGCTTGAGCGTCGTCTCCAGGCCGACCTCGACCTCGAAGTAGTCCGCCCGCTGACTGATCTGGAAGCCGTGCTCGCGCCCGTCCTGGCCGATGCCCACGCGCCCCGCACCGGTGACGACCTGCCGCGAGACGAAGAAGGGGGTCAGGTGGCGCACGATGTCCGAGAAGGGGGTCTCCCGCTTCATCAGGTAGTTCTCGTGCGTGCCGTAGGAGGCGCCCTTGTTGTCGGTGTTGTTCTTGTAGAGGTGGATCGGCTGGGCTCCGGGCAGCTGGGCCGCCCGTACGGCCGCCTCGGCCATGATCCGCTCGCCGGCCTTGTCCCAGAGCACGGCGTCCAGCGGATTGGTGATCTCCGGGGAGCTGTACTCGGGGTGCGCGTGGTCGACGTAGAGCCGTGCGCCGTTGGTCAGGATCACGTTGGCCAGGCCGATGTCCTCGTCGGTCAGCTGGCTGTTGTCGGCGGCCTCGCGGGCGAGGTCGAAGCCGCGGGCGTCCCGCAGCGGGTTCTCCTCCTCGAAGTCCCAGCGGGCGCGTCGCGCCCGGTGCATCGCCGCCGCGTAGGCGTTGACGATCTGGGACGAGGTGAGCATGGCATTGGCGTTCGGGTGCCCCGGAACGGAGATCCCGTACTCCGTCTCGATTCCCATTACTCGCCGTACGGTCATGCGGCCCTCCTTGCCCGGCGGAGCTCCTGTTCGGAGCGGCGCTCAAGTACCGCTGGTGCTCCGGTGCGTGTGCTGTGCGGTGTCCGTCCCCGCACTGCGGATGAGGCGGTACGGAAGAGCCTAGAACCACCACGCGCTGGTGGGGAGATCATTTCAGTCATTGACTTCGCGCTGTCACCGGCTGAAATGCAGTCGGTAAAGCAGTCGGCTGCGGATGCCCTGGAGGGCATCCGCAGCCGCTCCGCTTCGTCAGAGGTACTGACCGGTGTTTGCCACCGTGTCGATGGAGCGTCCGGTGTCCGCGCCCTGCTTTCCGGTGACGAGGGTGCGGATGAATACGATCCGCTCGCCCTTCTTTCCGGAGATCCGGGCCCAGTCGTCGGGGTTGGTGGTGTTGGGCAGGTCCTCGTTCTCCTTGAACTCGTCCACGCAAGCCTGGAGGAGGTGGGAGACGCGCAGACCCTTCTGGTTGTGCTCGAGGAAGGCCTTGATGGCCATCTTCTTCGCACGGTCCACGATGTTCTGGATCATCGCGCCCGAGTTGAAGTCCTTGAAGTAGAGGACTTCCTTGTCGCCGTTGGCGTACGTGACCTCAAGGAAGCGATTTTCCTCGGTTTCAGCGTACATCTGCTCGACGACGGTCTGGATCATGCTGTGGACGGTGCCGGGCCGCGAGTCCTGGTGCTCGGACAGGTCGTCCGTGTGCAGGGGCAGCGTGGCCTTCAGGTACTTCGCGAAGATGTCCTTCGCGGCCTCGGCGTCCGGACGCTCGATCTTGATCTTCACATCGAGGCGGCCGGGCCGCAGGATGGCCGGGTCGATCATGTCCTCGCGGTTGGAGGCGCCGATGACGATGACGTTCTCCAGGCCCTCCACGCCGTCGATCTCGGCGAGCAGCTGCGGGACGATCGTGTTCTCCACGTCCGAGCTGACACCGGATCCGCGGGTGCGGAAGAGCGACTCCATCTCGTCGAAGAAGACGATGACGGGGGTGCCCTCGCTCGCCTTCTCCCGGGCACGCTGGAAGACGAGGCGGATGTGCCGCTCGGTCTCGCCGACGTACTTGTTGAGGAGCTCAGGGCCCTTGATGTTCAGGAAGTACGACTTCCCCTGGGCCTGGCCGGTCACCTCGGCGACCTTCTTGGCAAGGGAGTTGGCGACGGCCTTGGCGATGAGCGTCTTGCCGCAGCCGGGCGGACCGTAGAGCAGGATGCCCTTCGGGGGCCGCAGTTCGTGCTCCTTGAACAGGTCCGGGTAGAGGTACGGGAGCTCGACCGCGTCGCGGATCAGCTCGATCTGGTCGCCCAGGCCGCCGATCTTGTCGTAGTCGATGTCGGGGACCTCTTCGAGGACGAGGTCCTCGACCTCGCTCTTGGGGACCACCTCGTAGACGTAGCCGGAGCGGGGTTCGAGCAGCAGGGCGTCGCCGGGGCGGATGGTGATGTCCAGGAGCGGCTCGGCGAGCCTCACCACCCTTTCCTCGTCGGTGTGCCCGACCACCAGGGCGCGCTCGCCGTCCTCGAGGATCTCCTTGAGGGTGACGATGTCCCCGGCCCGCTCGTACTCCATGGCCTCGACCACGTTGAGGGCCTCGTTGAGCATGACCTCCTGGCCGCGCCGGAGGTCTTCCGGGTCGACGCTGGGGCTGACGTTCACGCGGAGCTTTCGGCCTCCGGTGAAGATGTCGACGGTGCCGTCCTCGTTCGCCTGCAGGAAGACACCGAAACCGGCCGGCGGCTGGGCGAGCCGGTCGACTTCTTCCTTGAGTGCCACGATCTGGTCGCGGGCCTCACGGAGGGTATTCGCCAGTCGTTCGTTCTGAGCGGAGACGCCTGCGAGATTTGTCTGCAGCTCGACGATCCGCTCTTCGAGAATCCTCGTGTGTCGCGGAGAGTCGGCGAGCTTACGTCGCAGGACGGCGATTTCCTGCTCGAGATAGGCAACCTGGCCGGCGGGGTCCTCAGACCCTCGCCCGGGCCGGATGCCGCGGTTGATGTCGTCGTCGTGGGCTGCCACGGTCCTCACCTCCTCCAAGGGGAGCTGGACGCTTCCTGACCCTACCTGGGCTGGTGGTGATTGAAACCCCTAGATCACAAAGACGGTAGGGGTGTGTCCGATCTTCACCCTTGCGTACTCCCTCACGCCAAGGAAATACCCACCCATCAAACTCGGGAAGCGGCCGGTTGTAAGGTCGAAGTGTTCAACACCCGTCAGGGCTCGTGCGACTTGCTGCGAGTTGTGACTGGGATGGATCACTCAGCGCAGGAAACGGCAGGAGATATGACCGTGCAGCAGGAGGCTCCGACGGGCGGTGCGGGCGAGGCCGGCGAGCCGCTCGAGGTGTGGATCGATCAGGACCTCTGCACCGGGGACGGGATCTGCGTGCAGTACGCGCCGGAGGTGTTCGAGCTGGACATCGACGGTCTGGCGTACGTGAAGAGCGCGGACGACGAGCTCCTCCAGGACGCGGGGGCCAGCACTCCGGTTCCGCTGCCGCTGCTCCAGGACGTGGTCGATTCGGCCAAGGAATGTCCGGGCGACTGCATCCACGTGCGGCGTGTTTCGGACAGGGTGGAAGTCTTCGGTCCCGACGCGCAGTGACGCCTCAAACACTCCTGGCGGCCGAGTCCGTCAGCTCCTGGCGGAATTTTCCGCCGCTCCAGCGCCACTTGGCGAGCTGTTTCGTGTCGGGGCTGTAGCGGGGCACCTCGGGCGAGGAGTAGCCGAGGAGGCTGGCCGTGACGACGCCGTCGCGCACGGTGAGCTCGGTCGCGGTCTGCCTCCGGGCGGCTTCGAGCAGTGTTGCGACGACTCTGGGGCGGGCGTCCTGGCCCTGGTCGCGGACGAGGACGTAGATCGCGTGGGGCGGGGTCCCGGAGCCGGCGTCGCAGCGGACCGCGGCCACCGTCTCGGGGCGGCCGTCACCGTCGAGGTCGCCCTGGGCGGTGGCGGTGACCTTCTGCGGGGCGCCCTTGCAGTCCAGGGGGTAGGTGATCCCGGCCGCGTCGGGGGCGGCGGGAGTGTCCGGCGCGGCGGCCTGGGGGCCGTTCGGGGCCGGTTCCTCCGCGGGCGTGCCGGTGGCCGGCTGGACGAGTCCCGCGGCGGCTATGACGGCGGCCATGGCGGTGGCCGTGGCGAGCCAGTGGAGGGGCCTGGTGCTGCTGTGCGCCAGGTCTTCCGGTACCGGGGCCGGCTCGGCGGTGCTGTGCGGCACGCGGGGTGTCTCCTGTGTGAAGGGTGACGGGGAGCCAGCATCGTGCCACACCTCACACCGAGGTGGAACGGGCGGGTCCGGGTGGTGGGCCCGGCGGGCGTCCGGGCGGCGGCGGGAGCCGGTCGTCAGGACAACGAAAAGGCGCTGTGGCGCAGTTCCCGGATCTTCGGGGGAACTGCGCCACAGCGCCTATGTGTTGAGCCCGCGGGTCAGCCGCGGTCGCCCGTACGGTCGCCGGAGCCGCCGGACTGGCTGCCCGGGCCGTCGTAGTCCTCGCCGTACGCGCCCTTGGCGGGGCGGCGGCGGCGCATCGGGGGCTCGACGCCGTCCGCGAGGCGGCGTGCGGTGACGAGGAAGCCGGTGTGGCCGATCATCCGGTGGTCCGGGCGGACGGCCAGGCCCTCGACGTGCCAGTTGCGGATCATCGATTCCCAGGGCTGCGGCTCGGCGTAGCAGCCGAACTCGCGGATGGATTCGACGGTGCGGGCGAGCTGCGTGGTGGTGGCCACGTAGCAGCAGAGGATGCCGCCGGGGACCAGCGCCTTGGAGACGGCCTCCAGGCACTCCCAGGGGGCGAGCATGTCGAGGATCACGCGGTCGACGTCTGTGTCGGACAGGTTGTCCTGGAGGTCGCCCACGGTCAGCTGCCACGCGGGGTGCGGGCCGCCGAAGTACCGCTCGACGTTGGCGGTGGCGATCTCGGCGAAGTCCGCGCGGCGCTCGTAGCTGTGGAGCATGCCCTGGTCGCCGATGGCGCGCAGCAGGAAGCTGCTCAGGGAGCCGGAGCCCACACCTGCCTCCACGACGCGGGCGCCGGGGAAGATGTCGGCGAAGGCCAGGATCTGGCCCGCGTCCTTGGGGTAGACCACGGCGGCGCCGCGGGGCATGGACAGGACATAGTCGGGGAGCAGGGGACGCAGCGCGAGGTAGGCGACGTTGCCCGTGGTACGGACAACGCTTCCCTCGGGGGCACCGATCAGCTCGTCGTGCGGGAAGGAACCCTTGTGGGTGTGGAAATTCTTCCCGGCTTCGAGCGTGAACGTGTAGTGGCGGCCCTTGGGGTCGGTGAGCTGAACCTGGTCCCCGACCTCGAAGGGCCCGCGTCGGCGGGCGGCACCGGTCGGTTCGGACATGTGACCAGTGTATTGGCTTCAGGACTGGGGCCGCGCCATGGCCTTCACGAAGGCCTTCTCGACGTCGAGGGTGGACAGGACGCCGTAGATCTCGCCGCCGGGTTCGAGGACGAGGTATTCGGTGGCGGGGTGCGTGCGCAGGTGGTCGAGGAGTTCTTCGCCGGTGAGTTCCGCTGAAACCTTCATGCCGTCGGTGAGGTCCTGGGCGAGGGTGCTGACGGCGATCCAGGGGCGGCGGTGTTCGGGGACGGAGGCGATGGCGCTCTCGCGCACGATGGCGGTGGGGTCGCCGTTGCCGTCGACGACGACGAGGGCGCGGGCTCCGGCCTCGTTGGCGCGGCGCAGGGCTTCGGAGAGCGGGGTGGCGTTCTCCACGGGGATGGCGCGGCGGGTGAGGGCGCGGGCGCGCAGTTCGGGGAGGTGTTCGCGCAGCCGGGCCAGGCGCAGGCTGTTGCCGGCGCCGGTCCAGATGATGGCGGCGAGGATCGCGGCGAGCAGGGCGTCCAGGACGGTGTCCATGCCGGACCGCTCGATGTCCCCGCTGGGGCCGACGACTCCGGTGTGGGTGAGCAGGGGCAGGCCGAGGAGGACGGCGACGGCGAGGGCGCGGCCGATCCAGGCGGCGGCGACGGTGCCGGTCATGGCCTTGCCGGTGATGCCCCAGATGACGGCGCGGAGCATGCGGCCGCCGTCGAGGGGGAGGCCGGGGAGGAGGTTGAAGGCCGCGACGAGCAGGTTGGAGATCATCAGGCCGGCGAGCAGGACGCCGGGGACGGTCGCCGGGTCGACGGCCTTCATGCCGAGGTAGAAGACCCCGGCGAGGAGGAGGGAGAGCAGGGGGCCGACGAAGGCGAGGACGAACTCGCGGCCGGGGGTCTCGGATTCCTTCTCGATCTCGGAGACGCCGCCGAAGAACTGGAGCTGGATGCGGCGTACGGGGAGTTTGAAGCGGAGGGCGGCGACGGTGTGGGCGAGCTCGTGGACCAGGACGGAGGCGTAGAAGGCCACGGCGAAGAAGAGGGAGACGAGGTAGCGGACGGGACCGAGGTCGGGCAGGACCCGGTCGAGCTGGTCGCCGAAGACCCAGGTGATGAGGGCGGCGACGAGGAACCAGCTGGGCGAGACGTAGACGGGCACGCCGAAGGGGCGGCCCATGAGGAGTCCGCCGCCCGGTCCGGAGCGCCGGCCTCCGCGCTCGCCGGTTTCGTCGGTGTCTGCCACGGCTGTCCTTCGTTCGGTGCGTGTCCGGCGGATCGGGTCCGCCGGCGGTTCTGGTGCGGTTCGGGTCCGCGTCGGTTCGGCCGCGGGTCCGGTTCCAGTGTGGTTCCCCTGTGGTTCCAGTGTGGTTCCGGCTGCGCCGTAGCGCGGTGTGATGCACCGATCATGCAGTGCGAGGGTGCCCGGCGTCGATGGTATGCGTGCGCTGTCGGTCGTGGGCCGTAGGGTTTTGTCCATGACGACGAGCCCGGGTGCTGTGCCGAGTGAAGCCGATGCCGACGCGGTGCCGAGTGCGGTGCGGCCGACTTCGCTGTCCCCTTCGCGGGCGAGCGACTTCATGCAGTGCCCGCTCCTGTACCGGTTCCGGGTGATCGACAAGCTGCCGGAGAAGCCGAGTGCGGCGGCGACGCGGGGGACGCTGGTGCACGCGGTGCTGGAGCGGCTCTTCGACCATCCGGCGCCGGAGCGGACGGCGCCGCGGGCGAAGGCCTTGGTCCCGGGGCAGTGGGACCGGCTGCTGGAGGCGAAGCCGGAGCTGACGGAGCTGTTCCCGGAGGGTGACGAGGGAGCGGGCCTGGCGCGGTGGCTGACCGAGGCCGAGGCGCTGGTGGAGCGCTGGTTCACGCTGGAGGACCCGACGCGGCTGGAGCCGGTGGAGCGGGAGTTCTTCGTGGAGACGGAGCTGGAGTCGGGACTGCGGCTGCGCGGGATCATCGACCGGGTGGACGTGGCGCCGACGGGTGAGGTGCGGATCGTCGACTACAAGACGGGCAAGGCTCCGCGGCCGGAGTACGCCGAGGGCGCCCTGTTCCAGATGAAGTTCTACGCGCTGGTGGTGTGGCGGCTGAAGCAGGTCGTGCCGCGGCGGTTGCAGCTGGTGTACCTGGGCAGCGGGGACGTGCTGACGTACGACCCGGTGATCGCGGATCTGGAGCGGGTGGAGCGCAAGCTGCTGGCGCTGTGGGAGGCGATCCGGGAGGCTACGGAGACGGGCGAGTGGCGGCCGCGGCCGACGAAGCTGTGCGGCTGGTGTGATCACCAGGCGGTCTGCCCCGAGTTCGGGGGGACTCCCCCGGCCTACCCCCTGGTGATCGTCCCGCGCGCGGAGGCGGAGGCCGCGGCCGCGTCCCCCGAGGGCGGGGCGGTGCTCCCGGCGGATTCCTGATCGTCGGACCAGGGCAGAATGGGCGGGGTCCGCCGAAGCCGTCCGACGAATACGAGGTAGACCCCGTGGCCATCCGCGTCCTGCTGGTCGACGACCAGCCACTGCTGCGCACCGGCTTCCGGATGATCCTGGAGGCCGAGGAGGAGCTGGCGGTGGTCGGTGAGGCCGGTGACGGCCTCCAGGCGCTGGACCAGGTCCGGGCGTTGCAGCCCGACGTGGTGCTGATGGACATCCGGATGCCGCGCATGGACGGGGTCGAGGCGACGCGGCAGATCACCGGCCCGGGCCGGGACGGTCCGGCGAAGGTGCTGGTGCTGACGACCTTCGACCTGGACGAGTACGTGGTCGAGGCGCTGCGGGCGGGGGCGAGCGGGTTCCTGCTGAAGGACGCGCCGGCCAATGAGCTGGTGCAGGCGATCCGGGTGGTCGCGGCGGGCGAGGCGATGCTCGCGCCGAGCATCACGCGGCGGCTGCTGGACAAGTACGCCGGTCATCTGCCGTCGGGCGAGGACACCGTCCCGGACACGCTGGGGACGCTGACCGAGCGCGAGGTGGAGGTGCTGAAGCTGGTGGCCCGGGGCCTGTCGAACGCGGAGATCGCGGCGGACCTGTTCGTGAGCGAGACGACGGTCAAGACGCATGTGGGGCACGTGCTGACGAAGCTGGGCCTGCGCGACCGGGTCCAGGCTGCGGTGTACGCGTACGAGAGCGGCCTGGTCCGCCCGGGCGCCCCGCAGTAGCGCAGCCCGTACCTCCGAGCCCGCCCGTACCGCCGAGCCCCGCCCGTACCCGGCAGCCCTGTCTACGCCGGCAGCCCCGGCCGTTGTCCGGCCGGGGCTGCTCAGGCACATCGGGCCCTGCGGGCCCTGCGGGATCAGCCCTTGCTGATCTCCCAGAAGCGGAAGACCGTCGAGGCGTCCAGGGACCACTGCAGGCCGGTGACGTTCGGGCGGGTGACCGCGTACTGCTTGCCCTGCCAGAGCGGGAGGATCGGGATCTCGTCGGCGACGATGTCCTGGAGGCGGACGTAGTCGGCGTTCGCGGCGGAGCGGTCGGACTTCGCGGAGGTCGACGGGATGATGGTCCCGCTGATCTCCTTGTTGTCGTAGTTGTTCCGCAGGACGTTGTCCGGGCCGAAGAACGGCTGGGTGAAGTTGTCGGCGTCGGGGTAGTCCGGCACCCAGCCCTTCACGTAGACGCCGTACTTGCCCTCCTGGATGTCCTTCTCGTACTGCTCGAACTCGATGGACTTGACGTCGGCTTCGAAGAGGCCGCTGTCGTTGAGCTGCTTGGCGATGAGCTGGAATTCCTGGTCCGTGGACGGGCCGTAGCGCGTGGGCGTCGAGTACAGGGTGATCTTCACCTTGTCCTTGATGTTGGCCGCGCGCAGGACGGCCTTCGCCTTCTCGGGCTGCGGGCTGCCGCCGTAGCGGTCGAAGAAGGGCGTGGTGTGCCCGGCGATGCCGGCCGGGACGATGGAGTAGAGCGAGGTCGCGGTGCCGTCGTACACGTCCTTGACCAGGGCTTCGCGGTCCACGAGGTAGGCGATGGCCTTGCGGATCGGCAGCTTGCCGGCGACCGGGTCGTTCATGTTGAAGACGAGGTGCTCGACCTCGGCTCCGGTGCCCTGGACGACCTCGACCTTCTGGTTGCCGGTCTTGTCGGCGAGGCCGGCGATGTCCTTGGCCGCGAGGCCGCGGAAGGCGAAGTCGACGTCGCCGCTTTCGAGGACCTTCTTGAGGGCGGCCTGGTCCTCGTTGAAGAACTTCATGGTGACGCCGGAGTTCTTCGGCTTGGCCCGGCCGGTGTAGGAGCTGTTCACCGAGAAGTTGGCGCTCTTCTCGCTGATGGAGTCCAGCTTGTAGACGCCGGAGCCGACGGCCTTGCCGTCGGTGCGGAGCTTGTCCGCCGGGTACTCGGTGTGGTCGACGATGGAGCCGGCGCCCGACGCGATCTTGCTCGGGAAGGTCGCGTCGGAGGTCTTCAGGCGGAAGACGACGGTCTTGTCGTCCGGCGCGTCGATCCCGGCGATCGAGGACAGCATCACGGCGGGGCCGTTGTCGTCGTTGATCTTCAGGGTGCGCTCGAAGGAGTGCTTGACGTCCTTCGAGGTGAGGGCGTTGCCGTTGCTGAACTTCAGGCCGCTGCGCAGCGTGCACTTGTACAGCTTGCTGTCGGCGCCTTCGAAGGCGCAGGCCTGCGCGGCGTCGGGTTCGGGGGTGGTGCCGCCCTTGGGGAAGCTCAACAGCGACTGGAAGACGTTGTTGAAGAGCAGCCAGGAGCCCGGGTCGTAGCCCGACGCGGGGTCGGTGGCCTTCACCTTGTCGGATATCCCCATGACCACGCCCTTGCCGCTGCCGGCGTTGGAGCCATCGGTCGAACCGCAACCGCTGAGCAGCGCGGCGGCGGTGGCTGCGCCGAGCGGGGCCGCCAGCCACTGGTTACGTCGAATCACGCGAACGTCCTTCACAGTCTCACTCGATCGTTGCGCCGGCCTGCGACACCCGCCGCCGGATACTGCCGGTCTCAGCCGCTGACACCTCGGCCGAGCTCCCACAGCTGGAGGTCGGAGATGGCGTTGACGGACCACTCCACTCCGGTGATTCCGTCGCGTGCGGCGACGTACTGCTTGCCCTGCCACAGGGGCAGGACGGGTACGTCCTCGGCGACGATGTCCTGCATTTCCGTGATCGCGGGGACGGCGACGTTGCGGTCGACCGCCCGCCGGGACTCGGGGATGAGCCTGGTGCGCACCGCGTTGTTGGCGTACGGCGTGCCCAGGAAGTTGTCCTGCTCCAGGAACGGGGCGAGGAAGTTGTCGGCGTCCGGGTAGTCGGGGAACCAGCCGAGCCCGTAGGCGGCGTAGTCGCCCTTCTTCTGGGCGGGCCGGAAGTCGGCCCAGTCGCTGCCCTGGACGGTGATGTCGAACAGCTGGGTGGAGTTCAGCTGGGCCTTGAGGGCTTCGAACTCCACGGCCGTGCCGTCGCCGTAGTGGTCCTTCGTGTAGTTGAGGGTCAGCTTGACCGGGGTCTTGATCCCGGCGTCCTTCAGCAGGGTGGCGGCCTTGGCGGTGTTGGCCTCGCCGTACTTGTTGAAGAAGGAGTTGACGTGGCCGTTCACGGAGGTGGGGACCAGCGAGTAGAGCGGCTGCGCGGACTTCCCGTAGACCTTGGAGATGAGCGCGTTGCGGTCGACGGCGGCGGCGAGGGCCTGGCGTACGGCCTTGTCCTTGACGACGGGGGCGTCGGTGTTGAAGCCGATGTAGCGGATCTCCAGGCCGGGCATCGGGACCAGCTTGACGCCCTTGGGCGGCTTGGCGGAGAGCTCGGTGATCTGGGCGGGCGACAGGGTGCGGGAGACCATGTGGATGGACCCGCCGGTGAGTGCCTTGCCCATGGCCGCGGAGTCGGCGAACGTGCGCAGTTCGACCTTGTCGTTCTGGACCTTCAGGTCGCCCTTGTAGTGGGGGTTCTTGCTGAAGACGGCGCGGACGAGCTGGTTGTCCTTGACCTCGGCCTTCATCGTGTACGGCCCGGAGCCGTCCACGGAGAAGCCCTCGCGGAGCTTCTTGGCGTCGTAGTTCTTCTCGCTGACGATGCCGGCGGCGGGGGTGGACAGCTTGGAGGGGAAGGTCGCGTCCGGGGTCTTCAGGTGGAAGACGACGGTGTCGGCGGCCTTGACCTCGACGGTGTCGAGGGTGGAGAGCAGCGAGGAGGGGCCGTTCTCGTCCTTGATGGCGCGGATGCGGTCGATGGAGAACTTGACGTCCTTCGCGGTGAGCGGGTCACCGCTCGCGAACTTCAGCCCGGGGCGCAGGGTGCAGCGGTAACTCTCGTTGCCCGCATCGGTGAAGCGGCAGTCGGAGGCCGCTTCGGGGACGGGCTGGCCGCCGCCGCGCGGGGTGTGCATCAGCGTCTGGACGGTCTGGCGCAGGACGTTCCACGCGCCGGCGTCGTAGGCGTAGGCGGGGTCGAAGGGGGCGGGAGCGTAGTCGGCGGCTTCGAACCGGTCGGTGGTCCCGACGACGATCGCTCCGGATCCTGCTCCTCCGCCGCTCGCGCTGCCGCATGCGGTCAGCGCGGGGGCGAGCAGTCCGGCCGCGGCCGTCAGCACCATGGTCTTGCGGTTCATGCTGGAAGTACTCCCTGTAACCGGCACTTGCTCAAAGCGGCGTAAAGGGCACTTCGCGGCGTCGCCCGTTCGGGGCGGAACGATCGGGCCGGTGTCGTGACGATCGGTCCACGCGGTTCCGGCACAGGGGTGTGTGTCCGGTACGGCTGAGGTGCGGCGCAGTGCCCGCGTCGACACTAGTGGGCCGGGGCGGGATGGCTGGAACTGGCCGGACTTGGGGCGTAATCGCACGGTGATGGGTGCGGACTGGCTGTCTACCCGGAGGTCGCCGAAGATTCGGTCACGAGCTGATCAATCCGGACACAAGGGAAGCCGAAGGGGTCGGCGGACAGGTCCGTCGGGGGTTTGACGGGTGACGAAGGTCACCCGGGACAACTATCCCGAGGAGGATGGAATTTCAGCCTCCGGGTCAGTTGGCGGAAGATCCTTCCGTGGGACCTCGGTCCGGCGGCCGATCCGTTCGGCACGGAGCGTGTACGGGGGGTTCCGGTACGTATCGGTGCCTGTCGAGGCGTGTGGGCGTGTGTGGGCGTTTCGGTCCGTGCGGGCGCCCTGCGGCTCAGTTCATCGAGGCGATGAGGGAGCGCAGGAAGGACAGGTCCACGTCCTCCAGGGAGCGGACGATCGTGCGTCCGGGGGCCGGCGGGATCAGGCCGACCGAGGGGACGGCCACGACCCGGCAGCCGGCGGCCTCGGCGGCCGCCACGCCGGTGGCGGTGTCCTCGATGACGGCGCAGCGCGCGGGGTGGGCACCGAGGGTGCGCGCGGCGAGCAGGTACGGGTCGGGGTGCGGCTTGGTACGGGTCACCTCGTCCCCCGCGACCGTCATCGTGAAGCGGTCCCGGCCGAGGGTGAGGAGGACCTGGTCGATGACCCGGCGGTGGGAGGCGGACACCAGGGCGGTGGGCACGTTGTGCCGGGCGAGCTCGGACAGCAGCCGCTCGGCTCCGGGCATGAGCGGCACCTGGTCGGCGATGCGGGCCTCGAAGCGCTCGTTGAGCAGGACGCTCAGCTCACCGACGCTGATGGCCGCGCCGGTGGACTCGATGAGGAAGGCGGCGCTGCGGCTCATGGGGCCGCCGACGACGATGTCCCGCCAGGAGTCCTCCAGCCGGTGGCCGAGCTCCGCGAAGATCTCGGCCTCGACGTCCCACCAGAATCCCTCGGTGTCGACGAGGGTGCCGTCCATGTCGAGGAGCACCGCCTGCAGGGCGTGTCCGTCAGCCGTACGGGTGACGGGCGCGGGAACGGTGCTGGTCATCCGGCACACCTCTCAGAAGGGACGAGAAGGCCGGTCGCCCGCTCCCAGGGGGTGTCCCCCCGGGAACAGGTGACCGGCCTGTATGGGACCGACAAGTGTACGTCGGTCCGCCTCAGCGTGCGTTGAAATACTTCGCTTCGGGGTGGTGAATCACGATGGCGTCGGTCGACTGCTCGGGGTGGAGCTGGAACTCCTCCGAGAGGTGGACGCCGATCCGCTCCGGCTGGAGGAGGTCGGCGATCTTCGCGCGGTCCTCCAGGTCGGGGCAGGCGCCGTAGCCGAGGGAGAACCGGGCGCCGCGGTACTTGAGGTCGAACATGTCTTCGACCTTGGCCGGGTCCTCGCCGCCGAAGCCGAGCTCGGCGCGGACGCGGGCGTGCCAGTACTCGGCCATGGCCTCGGCGAGCTGGACGGACAGGCCGTGCAGCTCCAGGTACTCGCGGTAGGAGTCGGACTCGAAGAGCTTGGCCGTGGCCTCGCCGATCTTCGAGCCGACGGTGACCACCTGGAGGCCCACCACGTCGGTCTCGCCGGACTCCTCGGGGCGGAAGAAGTCCGCGAGGCACAGGCGGCGGCCGCGGCGCTGGCGCGGGAAGGTGAAGCGGGTCCGCTCGTTGCCCTGTTCGTCCAGGATGATCAGGTCCTCGCCCTTGGACACGCAGGGGAAGTACCCGTAGACGACGGCGGCTTCGAGGAGGTTCTCGGTGTGCAGCTTGTCGAGGAGGCCGCGCAGCCGCGGCCGGCCCTCGGTCTCGACGAGCTCCTCGTACGTCGCCCCGCCCGCGCGGGCCTGCTTGAGGCCCCACTGGCCCTTGAACAGGGCGCCCTCGTCCAGCCAGGAGGCGTAGTCCTTGAGCGGGATGCCCTTGACCACGCGGGTGCCCCAGAACGGCGGGGTGGGGACCGGGTTGTCGACGGAGACGTCGGACCGGCCGCCTGGCTCCTCGGGCTCCTCCGCCTGGAGGACGGGAGTGTCCCGCTTGGCCACGCGGCGCTGCTTGAGCTCGGGCAGGGCCGCGCCGGGGACTCCGCGCTTGACGGCGATGAGGGCGTCCATGAGGCGCAGGCCCTCGAAGGCGTCGCGGGCGTAGCGGACCTCGCCCTCGTAGATCTCGTGGAGGTCCTGCTCTACGTAGGCGCGGGTGAGGGCGGCCCCGCCGAGGATCACCGGGTAGTCGGCGGCCAGCTTGCGCTGGTTGAGCTCCTCCAGGTTCTCCTTCATGATCACGGTCGACTTCACGAGGAGGCCGGACATGCCGATGACGTCGGCCTTGTTCTCCACCGCGGCTTCGAGGATCGCGGAGACCGGCTGCTTGATGCCGATGTTCACGACGTTGTACCCGTTGTTGGACAGGATGATGTCGACGAGGTTCTTGCCGATGTCGTGGACGTCGCCGCGGACGGTGGCGAGCACGATGGTGCCCTTGCCCTCGGCGTCGGACTTCTCCATGTGGGGTTCGAGGTAGGCCACGGCCGTCTTCATGACCTCGGCCGACTGGAGGACGAAGGGGAGCTGCATCTGGCCGGAGCCGAAGAGCTCGCCGACGACCTTCATGCCCTCCAGGAGGGTCTCGTTGACGATGTCGAGGGCGGGGCGGGCCTGGAGGGCCTCGTCGAGGTCGGCCTCCAGACCGTTCTTCTCACCGTCGATGATGCGGCGCTGGAGCCGCTCGTCCAGCGGCAGGGCGAGGAGTTCCTCGGCGCGGCCGGCCTTGAGGGACTTGGTGTTGACGCCCTCGAAGAGGGCCATCAGCTTCTGCAGGGGGTCGTAGCCCTCGGCGCGCCGGTCGTAGATGAGGTCCAGCGCGGTGCCGACCTGCTCCTCGTCGAAGCGGGCGATCGGCAGGATCTTCGAGGCGTGGACGATGGCCGAGTCCAGTCCGGCCTTGACGCACTCGTCGAGGAAGACGGAGTTGAGCAGCACGCGGGCGGCCGGGTTGAGGCCGAAGGAGATGTTGGACAGGCCCAGCGTGGTCTGGACGTCCGGGCGGCGGCGCTTGAGCTCGCGGATGGCCTCGATGGTGGCGATGCCGTCCTTGCGGGACTCCTCCTGGCCGGTGCAGATGGTGAAGGTGAGGGTGTCGATGAGGATGTCCGACTCGCGGATGCCCCAGTTCCCGCTCAGGTCGTCGATCAGGCGTTCGGCGATGGCGACCTTGTGCTCGGCGGTGCGGGCCTGGCCCTCCTCGTCGATGGTCAGCGCGATGAGCGCGGCGCCGTGCTCCTGGGCCAGCCGGGTGACCTTCGCGAAGCGGGACTCCGGGCCGTCGCCGTCCTCGTAGTTGACGGAGTTGATGACGGCGCGGCCGCCGAGCTTCTCCAGGCCGGCCCTGATGACGGGGACCTCGGTGGAGTCGAGGACGATCGGGAGCGTCGAGGCGGTCGCGAAGCGGCCGGCGAGCTCCTCCATGTCGGCGACGCCGTCGCGGCCCACGTAGTCCACGCACAGGTCGAGCATGTGCGCGCCCTCGCGGATCTGGTCGCGCGCCATCTCCACGCAGTCGTCCCAGCGCGCTTCGAGCATCGCGTCGCGGAACTTCTTGGAGCCGTTGGCATTGGTCCGCTCGCCGATCGCCATGTACGAGGTGTCCTGGCGGAAGGGCACGGTCTGGTAGAGCGAGGCGGCGCCGGGCTCGGGCCGCGGGTCGCGGGCGGTGACGGCCGTGCCGCGGACCCGCTCCACGACCTGGCGCAGGTGCTCGGGGGTCGTACCGCAGCAGCCGCCGACCAGGGAGAGCCCGTAGTCGCGGACGAAGGTCTCCTGGGCGTCGGCCAGCTCGGGCGCGGTCAGCGGGTAGTGGGCGCCGGCCTTGGTCAGGACGGGCAGGCCCGCGTTGGGCATGCAGGACAGCGGGATGCGTGAGTTGCGCGCCAGGTAGCGCAGGTGCTCGCTCATCTCGGCGGGCCCGGTCGCGCAGTTCAGCCCGATCATGTCGATGCCCAGCGGCTCCAGCGCGGTCAGCGCCGCGCCGATCTCCGAGCCGAGCAGCATGGTGCCGGTGGTCTCGACGGTGACGGAGCAGATCAGCGGGACGGAGACGCCGAGCGCCTCCATGGCGCGGCGGGCACCGATGATGGAGGACTTGGTCTGCAGGAGGTCCTGGGTGGTCTCGACGAGCAGCGCGTCGGCGCCGCCGGAGATCAGGCCCTCGGCGTTGACCTGGTAGGCGTCGCGGATCTGCGCGTAGGTGATGTGGCCGAGCGTGGGCAGCTTCGTGCCGGGGCCCATCGAGCCGAGGACCCAGCGCTGCTGTCCGGTGGAAGCGGTGAAGGCGTCGGCGACCTCGCGGGCGATGCGCGCTCCGGACTCCGACAGCTCGAAGTTGCGGTCGGCGATGTCGTACTCGGCGAGGGCGGCGTAGTTGGCCCCGAAGGTGTTGGTCTCGACGCAGTCCACGCCCACGGAGAAGTAGGCCTCGTGCACCGTGCGGACGATGTCCGGACGGGTGATGTTGAGCACCTCGTTGCAGCCTTCGAGCTGCTGGAAGTCTTCGAGGGTGGGGTCTTGCTCCTGGAGCATGGTTCCCATGGCACCGTCGGCCACGACCACTCGGGTGGCCAGCGCCTCTCGGAGGGCGTCGGCCCGGGTCTGGGTGTCAGCGGGCGGGTTCGGCAACGAGGCCATGGTTGTGCTCCCTGGGATGCGACGGCTGTCGGCTTTGCACCCCCTCTGTGTCAAGGGTGCACGCGGTCAGGGTAACCGCGCGGCAACGGACCCGGTGAGGCTGTCCCACGTGGCGGACTGCATTCTGTGCGCGGGAGGCCGCATGGGGTACGGGGCGTTCATCGCCCCCGGGAATCGCCCAACCATGCACAAGGTCGGCATCGACCGATAGTGTTCAGCATTGTCGAACTACGTCAGCAGGAGGCTGCGCGATGGCACGGAACATCCAGTCGCTCGAACGAGCCGCTGCGATGCTGCGGCTCCTGGCGGGCGGGGAACGCCGGCTGGGTCTCTCGGACGTGGCCTCGTCCCTGGGCCTGGCCAAGGGCACGGCCCACGGGATCCTGCGCACCCTGCAGGCCGAGGGCTTCGTCGAGCAGGACCCCGCGTCGGGCCGCTACCAGCTGGGCGCGGAGCTGCTGCGCCTGGGCAACAGCTACCTCGACGTCCACGAGCTGCGCGCCCGCGCCCTGGTGTGGACGGACGACCTGGCCCGGGCCAGCGGCGAGAGCGTCTACGTGGGGGTGCTCCACAAGAGCGGGGTGCTGATCATGCACCACGTGTTCCGGCCCGACGACAGCCGCCAGGTGCTGGAGGTGGGGGCCATGCAGCCGCTGCACTCCACGGCCCTGGGCAAGGTGCTGTCGGCCTACGACCCGGTCGCGCACACCCAGGCCGTGGAGGTGGAGCGGGACGCCTTCACGGCCCGTACGGTCACCGACGGCAAGGGCTTCGAGGAGATCCTGGACCTGACCCGGGCGCGCGGCTGGGCCGCCGACGTGGAGGAGACCTGGGAGGGCATCGCCTCGGTGGCCGCGCCCATCCACGACCGGCGCAAGATGCCCGTCGGGGCGGTGGCCGTCGCGGGGGCCGTGGAACGGGTCTGCACGGCGTCCGGGGAGCCCCGGGCGGCCCTGGTGGCCTCCGTACGGGACTGCGCGCGGTCGGTTTCACGCGACCTCGGTGCGGGCCGGTTCTGAGCTTGACCTGAGCCATCCGATCCACCCAGTGGCCATCCCGTGGGCCACTTGGGTGGATTTTGTCATTTCCCGATCATCCAGTGGCTTGTTTTGGTCGATCGAACCGAGTGGTAACGATCCGGTTCTTTGACCTGGTCGACTCTTGACGCGTTCTTCATCTAGGCGGAAAACTGCCGTTCATCGGTCGGCATTGTCGAACACCTACCGGCAATACGCGTTAGGGTGTGACGAGGCCAAGGACCGGTGCAGCACTCACCGAGTGTGTGGACCACCGGAGGGACCCGGTGTCCGCCCACCCCTGGACGTAAGACAAAGGAGTCGCGGGTGTCCAGCTCCGACATCTTCATCGGCGAGACCATCGGTACCGCCGTACTCATCCTGCTCGGCGCCGGCGTGGTTGCGGCCGTCGTGCTCAAGCGCTCCAAGGCGCAGAACGCGGGCTGGCTGGCGATCACCTTCGGGTGGGGTTTCGCGGTCATGACCGCCGTCTACATGACCGGCACCCTCTCCGGCGCCCACCTCAACCCCGCCGTCACCGTCGGCATCGCGATCAAGGACGGCGACTGGGGCAACGTCCCGGTCTACTTCGCCGGCCAGCTGCTCGGCGCGATGATCGGTGCCACGCTCGCCTGGGTGGCGTACTACGGCCAGTTCCAGGCACACCTCACCGACCCTGAGATCGTCGCCGCCAAGTCCGAGCAAGCGGGCCTGGTCGACCAGAAGACGGAGCCGAACGCCGGCCCGGTGCTCGGTGTCTTCTCCACCGGCCCCGAGGTCCGCAACGTCTGGCAGAACCTCGCGACCGAGATCATCGGCACCCTCGTGCTCGTGCTCGCCGTCCTCGCCTTCGGCCTCAACGACGACGGCAAGGGCCTCGGCACCCTCGGCGGCCTGATCGTCGCCCTGACCGTCGTCAGCATCGGCCTCTCGCTGGGCGGCCCGACCGGCTACGCCATCAACCCGGCCCGCGACCTGGGCCCGCGCATCGTCCACGCACTGCTTCCGCTGCCGAACAAGGGCGGCTCCGACTGGGGGTACGCCTGGATCCCCGTCGTCGGCCCGCTGATCGGCGGCGCACTCGCCGCGGGTATCTACAACCTCGCGTTCGTCTAAGTCGTTCGTCCACCGGACTTCCCAGGAGCAGCCACCATGACCACCAGCACCGGCCCCTTCATCGCCGCGATCGACCAGGGCACCACCTCCTCCCGCTGCATCGTCTTCGACCGCGACGGCCGCATCGTCGCCGTCGACCAGAAGGAGCACGAGCAGATCTTCCCGAAGCCGGGCTGGGTCGAGCACGACGCCACCGAGATCTGGACCAACGTCCAGGAGGTCGTCGCCGGGGCCATCGCCAAGGCCGAGATCACCGCCGCCGACGTCAAGGCCGTCGGCATCACCAACCAGCGCGAGACCACCCTGCTGTGGGACAAGAACACCGGCGAGCCGGTGCACAACGCGCTGGTCTGGCAGGACACCCGCACCGACGCCCTGTGCAAGGAGCTCGGGCGCAACGTCGGCCAGGACCGCTTCCGCCGCGAGACCGGCCTGCCGCTGGCGAGCTACTTCGCCGGCCCGAAGGTCCGCTGGCTGCTCGACAACGTCGAGGGCCTGCGCGAGCGCGCCGAGGCCGGCGACATCCTCTTCGGCACCATGGACTCGTGGGTCATCTGGAACCTCACGGGCGGCGCCCAGGGCGGCGTGCACGTCACCGACGTCACCAACGCCTCGCGCACCATGCTGATGAACCTGCACACCCTGGCCTGGGACGAGAAGATCGCCGAGTCCATGGGCGTCCCGCTCAACGTCCTCCCGGAGATCAAGTCCTCCGCCGAGGTCTACGGCCACGTGAAGGACGGCGTCCTCGCAGGCGTCCCGGTCGCCTCGGCGCTCGGTGACCAGCAGGCCGCCCTCTTCGGCCAGACCTGCTTCGCCGAGGGCGAGGCCAAGTCCACGTACGGCACCGGAACGTTCATGCTGATGAACACCGGCGACAAGATCATCAACTCCTACAGCGGCCTGCTGACGACCGTCGGCTACCAGATCGGCGACCAGAGGCCGGTCTACGCGCTGGAGGGCTCCATCGCCGTCACCGGCTCGCTCGTCCAGTGGATGCGCGACCAGATGGGCCTGATCAAGTCCGCGGCCGAGATCGAGACGCTCGCCTCCTCGGTCGAGGACAACGGCGGCGCCTACTTCGTGCCGGCCTTCTCCGGCCTGTTCGCCCCGTACTGGCGCTCCGACGCCCGCGGTGTGATCGCCGGCCTCACCCGGTACGTCACCAAGGCGCACATCGCCCGTGCCGTCCTGGAGGCCACCGCCTGGCAGACCCGCGAGATCACCGACGCCATGACCAAGGACTCGGGCGTCGAGCTCGCGGCCCTGAAGGTCGACGGCGGCATGACCTCCAACAACCTGCTGATGCAGACGCTCTCGGACTTCCTGGACGCCCCGGTGGTGCGCCCGATGGTCGCCGAGACCACCTGCCTCGGCGCCGCCTACGCCGCCGGCCTGGCCGTCGGCTTCTGGCCCGACACCGACGCCCTGCGCGCCAACTGGCGCCGCGCGGCGGAGTGGACCCCGCGGATGCCCGCCGAGCAGCGGGACCGCGAGTACAAGAGCTGGCTCAAGGCCGTGGAGCGGTCCATGGGCTGGGTCGACGACGAAGACGCCAGCTGACCGCACCAGCTGAGTCAATCGACGAGGAGCTAAGAGAGATATGAGCAGCCTGCAGAGCGTCCCCACGCTGGGTACGCACCCGACCGCCGGCTCGAACCCGAGCCGCGCCGAGACCCGTGAGCAGCTGGCGAAGGCCACGTACGACCTGCTGGTCATCGGCGGTGGAATCCTGGGCACCTCGGTGGCCTGGCACGCCGCGCAGTCGGGTCTGCGGGTTGCCATGGTGGACGCCGGCGACTTCGCCGGCGCCACCTCCTCCGCCTCCTCCAAGCTCGTCCACGGCGGTCTGCGCTACCTGCAGACCGGCGCGGTCAAGCTGGTGGCCGAGAACCACCACGAGCGCCGGGTGCTGGCCAAGGACGTGGCCCCGCACCTGGTCAACCCGCTCACCTTCTACCTCCCGGTGTACAAGGGCGGTCCGGTCGGCGCGGCGAAGCTGGGCGCGGGCGTGTTCGCGTACTCGGCGCTCTCCGCCTTCGGAGACGGCGTCGGCAAGGTCATTTCGCCGGCCCGCGCCGTCGCCGACAACCCGGGCCTGAAGACGGACAACCTCAAGGCCGTCGCGGTCTACTACGACCACCAGATGAACGACTCCCGGGTCGCCGTCATGACGGTCCGCGCGGCCGTCGAGTCCGGTGCGGTCGTCCTCAACCACGCCGAGGTCACCGGCCTGCGCATGACGCGCGGCCGGGTCACCGGCGCCGAGCTCAAGGACCGTCTCGACGGCACCGAGTTCGGGGTGGACGCGCGCGTCGTGCTCAACGCCACCGGCCCGTGGGTGGACCACCTGCGGCGCATGGAAGACAAGCACTCGATGCCGTCCATCCGCCTTTCCAAGGGCGCGCACATCGTGATGAAGCGCAAGTCGCCCTGGAAGGCCGCCATGGCCACCCCGATCGACAAGTACCGCATCACCTTCGCCCTCCCGTGGGAGGACCAGCTCCTCCTCGGGACGACCGACGAGGTCTACGAGGGCGACCCGGCGGACGTGCGCGCCACCGAGTCCGACATCCAGCAGATCCTGGACGAGGCGGCCTTCTCGGTGAAGGACGCCGACCTGGACCGCTCGCTGATGACGTACGCCTTCGCGGGCCTGCGGGTGCTGCCCGGCGGCCCCGGCGGCGTGGAGAAGGCCAAGCGCGAGACGGTCGTCTCCGAGGGCGCGGGCGGCATGCTGTCCGTCGCAGGCGGCAAGTGGACCACGTACCGCCACATCGGCCGCGTGGTCATGGACAAGCTGGCGAAGCTCCCGGGCAGCCCGCTGACCGAGGACATGGAGCCGGCGAAGTCGCTGGTGCGCCGGATCCCGCTGCCCGGTGTCGCCAACCCGAACGCGGTCGCGCACCGGCTGCTGGTGGACCGTGAGCCCGGCACGCGGATGGACCCGCTGACGGCACGTCACCTGGCCTCGCACTACGGCTCGCTGGCCTTCGACATCGCGCGGATCGCGAACGAGGACCCGGCGCTGGCCGAGCGCATCCACCCGGACGGCCCGGAGATCTGGGCGCAGGTCGCCTACGCCCGTGACAACGAGTGGGCGCAGACCGTCGACGACGTGCTGCGCCGGCGCACGACGGTGACGGTCCGCGGCCTGGACGACGCGTCCGTGCGCGCCCGGGTCGAGGAGATGCTGGGCCGCAAGGCATAGCTCTCCCGCAGGTGGGGAAGAGGGGCGGTTCCGAGGGGAACCGCCCCTCTGTCGTGGGCTGTGGCCGGTGCCTCATGAAGGCTTAGGCTGACCCACGTACACAAGGGAACTTCGGAAGGAGACCTGGGTGATCGAGCTTGAGGGCGTGCCCGAGCTGATCGACCCGGTCATGGTGGCCGCGTTCGAGGGCTGGAACGACGCGGGTGACGCGGCCTCCGGTGCGGTCGCGCACCTGGACCGGGAGTGGAAGGGCGAGGTCTTCGCGGCTCTGGACGCCGAGGACTACTACGACTTCCAGGTCAACCGGCCGACGGTGTGGCTGGACAACGGGGTACGGAAGATCACCTGGCCGACCACGCGCCTGTCGGTGGTCCGCATCGGCGGCGCCAAGCCGCGGGACCTGGTGCTGGTCCGGGGGATCGAACCGTCCATGCGGTGGCGGTCGTTCTGCAACGAGATCCTCGGCTTCGCGCACGAACTGGGCGTGGAGATGGTGGTCATCCTGGGGGCCCTGCTCGGGGACACCCCGCACACCCGGCCGGTGCCGGTGAGCGGAGTCACCTCGGACGCGGACCTGGCGCGGACGATGGACCTGGAGGAGACGAAGTACGAGGGCCCCACCGGCATCGTCGGGATCCTCCAGGAGGCCTGTACGCACGCGGGCGTTCCGGCGGTGTCCCTGTGGGCGGCGGTGCCGCACTACGTGTCGCAGCCGCCGAACCCGAAGGCGACGCTGGCGCTGCTGAACCGGCTGGAGGACCTGATCGACATCCGGATCCCGCTGGGCGAACTCCCCGAGGACGCCCGGGCGTGGCAGCTGGGCGTGGACCAACTGGCCGCGGAGGACAGCGAGGTCGCGGAGTACGTGCAGACGCTGGAGGAGGCACGGGACACGGCGGACCTGCCGGAGGCGTCGGGCGACGCCATCGCGCGGGAGTTCGAGCGGTACCTGCGCCGCCGGGACCCGGCGGCCGGCCCGGCGCCGGAGCCGGGTGACGGGTCGTACCTGCGGGACACGTCGAGCGGCCTGACGCGCCCGCCGAAGCGCAAGCCGGACGCCTCCGGCGAGGACCCGCAGCCCCCGGCCGTGGCTCCGCCGGAGGAGGACGACACCCCGCCGGAGGCCTAGCCGGCCCGGGCTCGGCCGGGTCCGCCTCGTGGGGCTCCGCCCCACACCCCGCGCCTCAAACGCCGGCGGGGCTGGATCTTCC
>NZ_JBEZMA010000071.1:0-31764 GCF_040652415.1 Streptomyces sp. NPDC048255 | reverse complement strand
GCAGGCCATCGCGAAGCGACGCGACCGCAGGGAGCGCCCTTGAGGGGCCGGCCCGACACGGAGAGACCATGGGACTGACGGGAAACCCCCAAACCTTCTCTGATCGGGTCCCACTGGCACGCGCCCCCCTAGCCACCGCTCCACCTTCGAGATCCCGCCCCGCCGCTACATGCCCCCGAAGCCACCGCCCCGCTGGCCGAGATCCCGCCCCGCCGCCACCCGCCCCCGAAGCCCAGCCTCACCCTCCGCAGCCCCTCCCATCCCAGCTCAACCCACCCCCACCCCCGAAAACCTCTGGCGCCCCGGACGGCTTCACTGCAAGATCGGGCGGTGATTCCTTCTCATGATGTGGACGGGCCCGTCGACGGCCCCGCCGTGGTCCTGTTGCACTCCTCCGTCTGTGACCGTCGTATGTGGGAGCCGCAGTGGCGGCCCTTGGTCGAGGCCGGGTTCCGGGTGGTCCGGCTGGACTTCCGGACCTGTGGGGACTCCCCCGCCGCCGAGGCCCCGTACAGCGACGAGGGCGACGTACGGGCCCTGCTGGACCACCTCGGCATAGAACGGGCCGCGCTGGTCGGGAGCTCGTACGGTGGCCGGGTCGCCCTGCACGTGGCCGCGCTGCACCCGGAGCGGGTGGCCTCGCTGTTCCTGCTCTGCCCCGGCCGTCCCGGTCATCAGCCGAGCCCGGAGCTCCGCAAGTTCGGCGCCGCCGAGGACGCCCTGCTGGAGGTGGGCGACCTGGCCGGCGCGGTCGAGCTCAACGTCGACACCTGGCTCGGTCCGGATGCCGACGCGGCGGCGCGGGACCTCGTACGGGCCATGCAGCTGCGGAACTTCGAGGTCGGCCTGGCCGTCACCGAGCAGCACGAGCTCCCCGAGCCCGCGATCGACCTGTCCGCCGTCACCGCACCCCTCCTGGTCCTCGGCGGCGCCCACGACGTCCCGGACTTCCGCCGCATCGCCGCCGAGCTCCCTGCGCTCGTCCCGGGCGCCCGTCACCGTGAGCTGCCCTGGGCGGGTCACCTTCCCTCCCTGGAGCGCCCCGAGGAGGTCACCGGCCTGCTCCTGGACTTCCTGACGCGCCCCTGACCCGGACCGCCGAGACCGCCCCTGCCTGACCGCCGAGCCGCGCCCCCGGGGGAGGACCCTGGGGGCCCGCTCCGCCGCCGAGGCCCGGCGCCGCCTCCGGCTTTCCTCCCGTGGGCCGGGGTGACCTCCAGCAACTACGACACCGATCTGCGCTCCAAGGCCGGCGCGCACGCGAGCGCCGTGATCCCGGTCTGCGTCATCGTCGACCGGCAGCACCAGCGGATCCGCGTACTGACCGACCCTCAGAACGGCGACTACGCCAGCCACCGCGTCCATGCGCCCGGCGAGCTCGCCCCCTCCCCGACTCCCTCAGGGCCAAGGTCACCCTGGACGTCGAAGAGCTGCTGGCGGCGGGTCGGCCGCAGGACCGCAACCGCAAGCAGGGCTCTCCACCGGCGGCCGAGGCCTGAGACGGGGCTTCGGCCGCCGGCGCGCACATTCGCTTGAACCTGTTCAAAAGTAGGACTACAGTCAGTCCTGCCAACGAGTTGAACACGTTCAAGGGGGCTGAGGGCTATGGACCTCACCGTGGTTGCGTACGTCATCTACCTGCTCATCAGCATCGCGCTCACCGTCTGGGTCGCCCGTACGCTCAGCCGTAACGGCCGCGTCTTCATCGGCGACGTCCTGCAGGGGAACGAGAAGCTCGCCGACGCCGTCAACCAGCTCCTGGTGGTCGGCTTCTACCTCGTGAACATCGGCTTCGTGACGCTCTACCTGCGCTCGGGCGAGGACATCCTGCGGGCCCGCGACCTCTTCGAGGCGCTGTCGGTCAAGCTCGGCGTCGTCCTGCTGGTCCTCGGCGTCATGCACCTCGGCAACGTGTGGGTGCTGAACAAGATGCGCCGCCGCGGGCTCATGGAGCGCAACCAGACTCCGCCGGTCGCCCCGCAGGGGTGGACCGCGCCGGCCGGGGCCTGACCCGTGGCTGCCGCGGGGGTGGTCCGCTCGCTGACGGTCCTGTACGACGCCAACTGCCCGCTCTGCGTGCACATCCGGCACTGGCTCAGCACCCAGCACCAGCTGGTCCCGATCGCCTTGGTCCCCGCCGCGTCCTTCGAGGCGCACCGCCGCTTCCCGCGGCTCGACCACGCGTCGACGCTGCGGGAGATCACGGTGGTCGGGGACCGGGGCCACGTGTGGACCGGCACCGACGCCTTCATCATGTGCCTCTGGGCGCTGACCGAGCACCGGCCGAGGGCCAACTGGCTTTCCACACCAGCCGGTCGGCCGTTCGCCAGGGCGGCCATGTACGCGGCGGCGAAGTGGCGTCAGGCGGTCCGGACCGAGGGGGCGCAGGACCCGGCCTGTGACGACCACTGCTCCGTCCCCCGATAGGCTCATCCACCGTGACTGATCAGAAGGCTCCCAAGAGCGAGCAGACCCGCACGCTCATCCTCGAAACCGCGCTCCGACTCTTCCAGGAGCGGGGTTTCGACAAGACGACGATGCGGGGTATCGCGAAGGAGGCCGGTGTCTCGGTCGGCAACGCCTATTACTACTTCGAATCGAAGGAACACCTGGTCCAGGGGTTCTACGACCGGATCGGCGCCGCTCACCAGGCGGCGGTCCGGCCCATCCTGGACAGCGAGACCGATCTGCAGAAGCGGCTCGCGGGCGTACTGACGAGCTGGATGGACATCGCAGCCCCCTACCACGAGTTCGCGTCCCAGTTCTTCAAGAACGCGGCGGACCCAGAGAGTCCGCTCAGCCCGTTCTCACCGGAATCGGAACCCGCCCGCCAGGCGGCGATCGCCATCCACCGCGAGGTGCTGGCGGGGGCGAAGACCAAGGTGCCGGCCGAACTGGAGGACGTACTGCCGGAGCTGATGTGGCTCTCGCAGATGGGCCTGGTCCTGTACTGGGTCTTCGACCGTTCGCCGAACAGCGAGAAGACGCGGCGGCTCGCCGACCGCGGCGCGCAGTTGACGACGCGGGGCATCGTGCTGGCCCGGTTCCGGGTGCTGCGGCCGCTGGTGCGGGAGGTGCACGAGCTGTTCTCGGACTTCCTGCCGGGCATGGCCCAGACGGCGGCCTCCCGCAAGAAGGCCTCCGACCCGGACCCCGGGACCCCCTGACAGTCCCTAGAGCCAGTCGAGCTCCCACAGGCGCCAGACGCCGGTGCCGTCGGAGAGGTACTGGGCTCCGGTGACGGCCTCGCGGGACATGACGTAGTCCTTCTTCTGCCAGATCGGCAGCATCGGGACCTGCTGGGCGACCAGCGTCTGGAGCTCGCGGAAGTCGGCGGCGGCCTCGCTGCGGTCCGAGTGGGACTGGGTACGGGAGATCAGGGCGTCGACGTTCTTGTCGGAGAAGCCGTTGTTCATGGAGGAGTCGGCGCCGACGAGCGGGGCGATGAAGTTGTCCGCGTCCGGGAAGTCGGCGATCCAGCCGATGGTGTAGGCGTCGAACTCGCCCGCAGCGTAGGCCTTCTGGAAGTCGCTCCACTGCTCGACCGGCTTGATCGTCAGCTGGAAGAGGCCGGTGGCCTCCAGCTGCTGCTTGAGCTCCTCGGCCTCCGGGAGGTTCGCTCCGCGCGTGTTGACGCCGAGGGTGACGGCGACCGGGGTGGTGATCCCGGCGTCCTTGAGGAGCTTCTTGGCGGTGGCTCCGTTGGGCGTCGGGTAGGTGTCGAAGAACGGCGTACCGTGCGAGGCGATGCCCGCCGGGACGAGGGAGTAGAGCGGGGTGACCGTGCCCTTGTAGACCTCGCTCGCCAGCCTGGAGCGGTCGAGGGCGGCGGCGACGGCCTGCCGGACGGCGGGCGCGGCGGTGGTGGAGCCGGGGCGGACGTTGAAGACCATGGACCGGGTCTCGGTGCCGCCGGAGGCCTGGTAGCGGGTGTCCTTCAGGCCCGGGTTGAGGGCCGCGAGCACCTCCGGGGGCATCTCCCGGTGGGCGACCTCGACGTCGCGGTCCTTCCAGGCCCGGTCGAGCTGGGCCGAGTCCTTGAAGTACTTGACGGTGACGGGCCCGTTGGCGGGCTTGGCCTGGCCCTTGTACGAGGTGTTGGGCTTGAGCTCGACGCTCGCGCCCGCCTTGTACGCGGCGAGCGTGTACGGGCCGGAGCCGTCGACCTTACCGCCCTCGCGCAGGGCCTTGGCCGGGTACTTCTCCTGGTCGACGATCGAGGCGGCGCCCGTCGCGATCTTGAAGGGGAAGGTGGCGTCGGGGGTGGAGAGGTTGAAGGTGACCGTGCGGTCCTCGGCCTTGACCGACTCCAGGGTGTTGAACAGCGGGGCCGGACCCTGTTCGGAGTTGATCTCCTTGATCCGGTCGAAGGAGTGCTTGACGTCCTGCGCGGTCATCGCGCGGCCGTTGGAGAACTTCACCTCGGGGCGCAGCTCGCACTGGTACGTGGTGAGCTTCTGGCCGACGAAGTTGCAGGAGGAGGCGGCGTCCGGTGCGGGGGTGTCGGCGCCGGGCTTGATGGTCAGCAGGGACTGGTAGACGTTGCTGAACAGCGCCCAGGAACCCGCGTCGTACGCCCCGGCGGGGTCGAGGGAGGAGACGACGTCGCTCGTCCCGACCCGGATCGCCCCGCTGCCGTTGCCGTCCCCGGGCAGCAGCTGCCAGGCGCCCACGCCGGCGAGGCCGAGCACCAGCCCGGCCGCGATGATCTTCGAGCGGACAGACCGCATCCCGTGACCCCACCCATGTACCGGAGACAGCACTCCACTGTCCGATTACCGGTCATCCCATCACGGAATTTCAGCCACCGGAAGGGCCGTTCCTCGATGGCCCATGGGCTGCCCGTTTGGCTGCCGGTTGCCGGTCCATTGGCGGTCCATTGGCGGTGATGCCAGGTCAGGCCTGATATGAGGCGAGTTCCACCACGGTGATGTCGGAGGGCGCCCCGACCCGGACCGGAGGTCCCCAGGCGCCCGCGCCCCGGGACACGTAGAGCTGGGTGTCCCCGTACCGCTCCAGACCGGCGAGCGTGGGATTGGCGAGTTCGGCGAGGTAGTTGCCCGGCCAGAGCTGCCCGCCGTGGGTGTGCCCGGAGAGCTGGAGGTCGACGCCGTGCCGGACGGCGTCGTGGATGACGACCGGCTGATGGGCCAGGAGGACGGCGGTGCGCGCCCGGTCCCGGTCGCCGAGGGCCGCCGCGAAGTCGGGGCCCTGCCCCTCGGTCTCCCCGGCGATGTCGTTCACGCCGGCCAGGTCGAAGTGCGGCAGCGCGCGGCGGGCGTTCTCCAGGGGCGTCAGGCCGAGCTCGCGGACGTGGTCGATCCACGGCTGCGCACCGGAGAAGTACTCGTGGTTGCCGGTGACGAAGAACGAGCCGTGGCGGGCGCTGAGCCCGCGCAGCGGTTCGGCGGCGGGCCCGAGGTCCTGGACGGAGCCGTCGACCAGGTCGCCGACGACGGCGATGAGGTCGGGCTGGGTGCGGTTGACGGCGTCGACGATGCGCTGGGTGTGGGCGCGGCCCAGGACCGGGCCCAGGTGGACGTCGCTGACGACGGCGATCCGGAAGCCGTGGGCCGCGCGGGGCAGCTTGGCGAGGGGGACCTGGACCCGCTTGACGCTCGGGCCGCGCAGGACCCCGTACGCCCCGTTCCCGACGGTGGCCACGGCCACGGCGGCGGCCGCCCCGCCGACCGTTCGCGCGACGAACCGGCGGCGGCTCAGCGGCAGCCCGGCGGGGGCGCCCGCCTCGGAGCCGGAGCCGGAACCCGAGCCGGTTCCGGAGCCCTGCGGGGCGTCGGCCGGGGCCTGCTCCGGGGCCGCTACCGACCCCGGTTCGGCTCCGGCCGGGGCCGCCTCCAGGCCCGGCTGCGCCGCGCCCGCGACCGCGGCGACGGGCGCGAGGGCGGCGGCCTCCGGGGTGCCCGCGGAAGTGTCCCGGTGGGCCAGACGGCGGAGCAACAGCGCGCGGATCGGCTCCGCCACCAGCATCGTCAGGGTCAGGTAGAGGAGCACCGCCAGCCAAAGGTACCCCGGCCAGGCCACCGTCTGCTGGAGCCAGAACGGGGCACCGGCGCGGCCCGCGGTCAGGGCGGCCACAGAGAGGAGGGGCAGGGCGATGGCCAAGGCCGTGCCGATGCGCCGGGCCAGGCGGCCCGGCGTCGTGGTGTCCCGGACCAGGCGGATCCAGAGCCAGCGGTGCACGAGGACCAGCAGGGCGAGGACCGACAGCGCGACCAGCGCGAAGACCACGATTCTCATGCGCCGGCCCCCGTGCCCGAACCCGTGCCCGAGCCCGTGTCCGCACCCGAGCCGGTGCCCGTGCCCGCGCCCCCGCCCGTACCTGTGCCCGTACGTGATTCCCGCCGCAGGGCCCGCACCCCGCGCAACCCGATCACTCCGACGGCCGTCCCCAGGAGGAAGGAGGTCACTGCGAGGAGCAGGTGGACCCAGAAGTAGGAAGTGGGGTCACCCGCCGCATCGAACGCGAGGCCACTGCCGTTCTTCCACAGGTTCCGGACGAAAGACACCCAGATGAACCAGCTCCACACTCCGAAGGCGAGCAGGAACCAGGAGGCGGCACGGCTCAGTTTCATGTCCTCAGTATCGGTTTCCTCCCCAGGACGGACGCGCCGGGGTGGGCTGTCCCGGCGGTGGTTGCGCGGATTTGGCCGGTCCGTGACGGCGTACAGCCGATCGGGATGTACTTTCACCTGCGTGTCTGCCAAAAAGACCGCGCTGACGGTCCTTGCCGCCGCGCTGCTGGTCCCCGCGATGCTCGTGGCGCCCGCGCACGCCGCGCCGCCGCCGTCCTCGCCGCCGGCCCCGCCGGCCGACGGGAAGGGACAGCCGCAGAAGGTCCCGGCGGCGCCCGCGCCCCCGGTGTCGATGTCCACGGTCGGCGGCTCCCTGCTCGGCCAGCCGGGCACGCAGGTGAACCTGCTGCCGGGCGCCCCGGCCCTGCCGACGAGCCTCACCGGGCGGTCCTGGATCGTGGCGGACGCGGAATCGGGCGAGGTCCTGGCCGCGCACAACGCACACTGGCGGCTCCCGCCGGCCTCCACGATGAAGATGCTCTTCGCGGACACCGTGCTGCCCAGCCTCCCCAAGGACCAGGTCCACAAGGTCACCGACGAGGACATGGAGGGCGTGGGCCCGGGCAGCAGCCTGGTCGGGGTCAAGGAGGACCACGAGTACAGCGTCCACGACCTGTGGCTCGGGGTGTTCCTGCGGTCCGGGAACGACGCCGTGCACGTACTTTCGGCCATGAACGGCGGCATCGAAAAGACCGTCAAGGACATGCAGGCGCACGCCGAGGAGCTCCAGGCCCTGGACACCCATGTGGTCTCCCCGGACGGGTACGACTCCCCGGAGCAGGTCTCCAGCGCCTACGACCTGACCCTCATCGCCCGCTCGGGGCTGCAGAAGCAGGACTTCCGGGAGTACTGCGGCACGGTCGAGGCGAAGTTCCCGGGCCTCCAGGAGGCGGGGAAGCCGCGTGACTTCTTCGAGATCCAGAACACCAACCGGCTGATGACGGGCGCCGGCGGCATCTCCCCCTACAAGGGCATCGCCGGGGTGAAGAACGGCAACACCACCATGGCCGGCTCCACCTTCACCGGGGCGGCCCAGCAGGGCTCCAGGAAGCTGCTGGTCACGGTGATGAACCCGGGCGCGGGCGGGGCCAACTCGGTGTACGAGGAGACCGCCGCGCTCTTCGACTGGGGCTTCGCGGCTGCGGGCAAGGTCAAGCCGGTGGGTGAACTGGTCCCGCCGAAGGGGGCGGACACCACCTCCCACGGCTCCCCGGCCCAGTCGCACGAGAACAACCCGTCGGCGGGCGGTGCCGGGGCGGGCGGCGGGGCAGGGACCGCGCTCGGCGTGGCGGGCGGGGCGCTGGCCGTGCTGGCGGGCGGCGCCTTCGTGGTGAACCGCCGCTGGCCGCGCGGCCGCCGGGGCCGGGGCGACGAGCTCGTCTAGGTCCTGTCCCGCCGGTCGGGCCGGGCCCGGTCCGTGGCGGGGGCCGGGGACTGGTCCTGGGCCTCGTCCCGGTCCGGTTCGGGCTCCGGGGCGTCCTCGGCGCCGTCCCCGTCGGTGTCGTCGCGCGTCGCCGTCCAGGACGCGACGAACAGCAGCAGCTTGGCCGTGAAGTTGATCCACAGCAGCAGCGCGATCGGCACGCCGAAGGCCCCGTACATGCTCTTCGCGGCCACCTCCCGCATGTAGCCGCTGAGCAGCAGCTTCAGCAGTTCGAAGCCCGCCGCGCCGATGAGGGCCGCCTCGATCAGGCGGCGGCGCGGCGGTTCGACGCCGGGCAGCAGGGTCAGCACGTAGAGCAGCAGCAGGAAGGCGGCCAGGACGCCGACGAGGAAGGCCCCGGTGCGCAGCAGCGCGCCGCCGGCGCCCTCGCGCGGGATGCCCAGCCATTCGGCGGACTTCCCGACCGCGCTGGCCCCGAAGACCGAGGCGGCGGCCGAGGCCAGGCCCACGCCGCCGAGGCCGAGGAGGACGAGGCCGTCCTTGCCCTTGCGGACGAAGGGGTTGCCCGGGTCCTCGTCGTCCTTCTCCCACACCGCGCGCAGGCAGTCGCGCATCGAGCCGATCCAGCCGATGCCGGTGAAGAGCAGGATCACGCCGGCGACGAGGCCGACGGTGCCCGCGTTGGCGACGAGCCCGTCGAGGTCGAGCTGGTCGGAGATGCCGGGGACCTGTTCGGCGAGGTTCTTCTGGAGCGTGTCGAGCTGTTCCTTGCTGAGCAGTGCCGCGCCGACGGCGGCGGCCACGGTGATCAGCGGAAAGAGCGCGAGGAAGCTGATGAAGGTGATCGCGGCGGCCAGCCGGGTCCAGTGCACGCGGTCGAGACGTTCGTAGGAACGCCACGCGTGCGTCCTCATCAGCCGGGCCGCCAGTGGCCCGATCACCGGAATCTTCGTCAGCCAGTCCATGGCGTCACCGTAATTGAGCCGCCGGAAATATCCGGGATTGTCTGATCCGGGGACTACGGTCGTCGTTTGTGACTTTTCGCGAAGTGCCCCGGACGGGCCGTCCGTTCCACTCCCTGGTCCTGCGCGGGCTCAGATTCCGTGCCCGCCAGGCCCTGCGGCCGCTCCGTCAGGAGGGCCGTACGGTCGCCTCGGCCGAGGTGTCGGCGGGTGAGCTCAGCTGTGCCGGGACACCGGTCGGCCCGGTCCCGAACGGGTACTCGCGCAGCTTGCGCCACACCCCGTCCGAACCCTGCTCGTAGAGCGCGAAGCCCTCGCAGACCCACTCGGCGGCGTACTCGGCGAGGGTCGTGAACGCCAGGTCCATCGCCTCCTCGGAGATCCCGTGGGCGACCGTGACGTGGGGGTGGTACGGGAACGCCAGCTCGCGGCTCAGCGGCCCCTCGGGGTCGCGGACCCGGCCCTGGAGCCGGGTGCAGCCGGCGGCCCCCTCGACGACCTGGACGAAGACGACCGGCGAGAGCGGGCGGAAGGTGCCCGTGCCGGCCAGCCGCATCCCGAAGGCACGGAAGGCGGCCGCGACCTCCGCCAGGTGGGCCCGGATCTGCGGGAGCCGGTCCGCGTCCACCTCGGTGGGCGGCACGAGGGTGACATGCGTGGGGATGCCGTGCGCGGCGGCGTCCCCGAAGCCCGCGCGCAGCTCCTGGAGCTGGCTGCCGTACGGCTCCGGGACCGCGATCGAAACGCCGAGCGTTACGGTCCCCACGTATCTCTCCTCCGCTTGTCTGCTTGGTGCTGCCGCCCCAGTGTGGCGGCAGCACCCCCGGTCCCGCCAGGGCCCTCTTTTCGTCAGTGCTTGGCAGGCAGGAAACCGAGGCGGTCGTAGGTCTGCGCGAGCGTCTCGGCGGCCACCGCGCGGGCCTTCTCCGAGCCCTTGGCCAGGATGGAGTCCAGCGTCTCGGGGTCGTCCAGGTATTCCTGGGTGCGCTGCTTGAACGGTGTGACGAAGTCGACCATCACACCGGCCAGGTCGGTCTTCAGCGCGCCGTAGCCCTTGCCCTCGTACCTCGCCTCCAGGGCGGGGATCGTCTCGCCCGTAAGGGTGGAGTAGATCGTGAGCAGGTTGCTGACGCCCGGCTTCTTCTCCGTGTCGAAGCGGATCTCGGCCTCGGTGTCGGTGACCGCGCTCTTGATCTTCTTCTCGGTGACCTTGGGCTCGTCGAGGAGGTTGATCAGGCCCTTGGGCGAGGAGGCCGACTTCGACATCTTGATCGCCGGGTCCTGGAGGTCGTAGATCTTCGCGACCTCCTTGACGATGTGCGCGGCGGGGAGGGTGAAGGTCTGGCCGAAGCGCTGGTTGAAGCGCTCGGCCAGGTCGCGGGTCAGCTCGATGTGCTGGCGCTGGTCCTCGCCGACCGGGACGGCGTTCGCCTGGTAGAGCAGGATGTCGGCGACCTGGAGGATCGGGTACGTGAACAGGCCGACGGTGGCGTTGTTGACGCCGCCCTTGGCGGACTTGTCCTTGAACTGCGTCATCCGGCTGGCCTCGCCGAAACCGGTGATGCAGTTCATGACCCAGCCGAGCTGCGCGTGCTCGGGGACGTGGCTCTGGATGAAGAGCGTGCAGCGCTCGGGGTCCAGGCCGGCGGCGAGGAGCTGGGCGGCGGAGAGGCGGGTGTTCGCACGGAGGTCCTTGGGATCCTGCGGCATCGTGATCGCGTGCAGGTCGACGACCATGTAGAACGCGTCGTGCGTCTCTTGCAGGGCGACGTACTGGCGAATGGCTCCGAGGTAGTTCCCGAGGTGGAACGAACCGGAGGTGGGCTGGATGCCGGAGAGCGCGCGAGGACGATCAGAAGCCATGGCTTCATTCTCTCAGGTGCGGGGGTGGGCTCCGGCCCGCCGCTGGCTTGATCCTTCCGGGCCGCCCCGGCCCTGCCCGTGCCGTGCCGGGGTACCGGGCGGTAGCGGCGCGTCCGGATCCCGCCCCGGCCGAGCGACCGATTTCCGCGGGCGGGCCGCTGCGCGGGGCTCCGCGGGTGCGCCCTCGAACGCGGGCGGGCTGGTTGCCGCGCAGCGGCAGATCCAGCCCCGCCGGCGTTCGAGGCGCGGGGGTCCGGGGGCAGCGCCCCCGGCAACGGCGCCGCAGGTCAGGACAACGGAAGGCCCGGGGCCGGGAAGGCTGCCATCAGGTCGGCCACCTCCGCGCGGACGGCGGCCAGCACCGCCTCGTCCCCCTTCGCGGCGGCGTCCACCGCCCGGGAGATCCACTCGGCCACCACCGGCATGTGCGCGACGCCGAGCCCGCGCGAGGTCAGCGACGGCGTACCGATCCGCACCCCCGAGGGATCGAACGGCTTGCGCGGGTCGAACGGGACCGTGTTGTAGTTCACGACGATCCCCGCCCGGTCCAGGGCCTTGGCCGCGGTCTTGCCGGGGACGCCCTTGCCCGTCAGGTCGATCAGGATCAGGTGGTTGTCCGTACCGCCCGACACCAGGTCGAAGCCCCGCTCCAGCAGCGCCGCGGCCAGCGCCTTCGCGTTGGCGACCACCTGGTGCGCGTACGCCGTGAAGGACGGCTGGGCCGCCTCGTGCAGGGCCACGGCGATACCGGCGGTCGTCTGGTTGTGCGGGCCGCCCTGGAGGCCGGGGAAGACGGCCTTGTCGATGGCCTTCGCGTGCTCCTCGCGGCACATCAGCATCGCGCCCCGCGGCCCGCGCAGCGTCTTGTGCGTGGTCGTCGAGATCACGTCCACGTGACCCGCCGGGGACGGGTGCGCGCCGCCCGCGATCAGACCGGCGATGTGCGCCACGTCGGCGACCAGGACCGAGCCCGCCTCCTCGGCGATGGACGCGAAGGCCGCGAAGTCGATCGTGCGCGGGAGGGCGGTGCCACCACAGAAGATGATCTTCGGCCGCTCCGCCAGCGCCAGGTCGCGCACCGCGTCGTAGTCGATCAGCCCGGTGCCGGGCTGGACCCCGTACTGCACGCCCCGGAACCACGAGCCCGTCGCCGACACGCCCCAGCCGTGGGTGAGGTGGCCGCCCATCGGCAGGGCCATGCCCATCACGGTGTCGCCGGGCTTCGCGAAGGCCAGGTACACGGCGAGGTTGGCCGGAGAGCCGGAGTACGGCTGCACGTTGGCGTGGTCGACGCCGAACAGGCCCTTCGCCCGCTCGACCGCGAGGGCCTCGACGCGGTCGATGTTCTGCTGGCCCTCGTAGTAGCGGCGGCCGGGGTAGCCCTCGCTGTACTTGTTCTGGAGCACCGTGCCGGAGGCCTCGAGGACGGCCGCGGACACGTAGTTCTCGCTGGGGATCAGGCGCAGGGTCTCCGCCTGGAGGACTTCCTCGGCTGCGACGAAGGACGCCAGTTCGGGGTCGGTCGCGGAAAGGGCGGGATGGCGGCTCGCGGACATGGCGGGCTCCTCCGGGGTCGATGGGGATCGGTACCCCGCGAGGCCCAGGCGAGCGGCCCTGTATGCGGTCGAGCGCGCACGACTCCCCCGGAGTTGGTTCTCCGTACGCCAGTCGCCGTGCGTACCGCCCACCTTAGATGAGTGAGTCCGAGGTGGCGCCTGCGGGGAGGGGCCACTTCGGACTCACTCACCTGGCGGGCGCGTCACAGGAGAGGTTTCTGCGTCCGGCATACGAGCGACGATAAGAAGGTGACGCCACTCTCGTCACCGGCTCACCCGGCAAGACCGACGATCGGAGACCCCGTGTCGACAACTGCTGATGCCATCCGCTCCGCCGACGCGCACAGCGCGCACACCTACCATCCGCTGCCCGTGGTCGTCGCTTCCGCGGAGGGGGCCTGGATGACCGATGTGGAGGGCCGCAGGTATCTCGACATGCTGGCCGGGTACTCGGCGCTCAATTTCGGCCACGGCAACCGCCGTCTGATCGACGCCGCCCGCGCACAGCTGGAGCGGGTCACGCTCACCTCGCGCGCCTTCTACCACGACCGCTTCGCGGAATTCTGCGCCGAACTCGCCGCGCTGTGCGGCAAGGAGATGGTGCTGCCCATGAACACCGGCGCGGAGGCGGTGGAGACGGCCGTGAAGACGGCCCGCAAGTGGGGTTACGAGGTCAAGGGGGTCCCGGACGGGCACGCCAAGATCGTGGTCGCGGCCGACAACTTCCACGGCCGTACGACGACGGTCATCAGCTTCTCCACCGACCACGAAGCCCGCGACCACTACGGGCCGTACACGCCGGGCTTCGAGATCGTCCCGTACGGAGACCTCACGGCGCTCGCCTCGGCCGTCACGCAGAACACCGTGGCCGTGCTGCTGGAGCCCATCCAGGGCGAGGCGGGGGTGCTGGTGCCGCCCGCCGGGTACCTCAGAGGCGTACGGGAGCTCACGCGCGAGCGGAACGTCCTGTTCATCGCGGACGAGATCCAGTCGGGCCTCGGGCGGACCGGCAAGACCTTCGCGTGCGAGCACGAGGGGGTCGTCCCCGACGTGTACCTCCTCGGCAAGGCGCTGGGCGGCGGCGTGGTGCCGGTGTCGGCCGTCGTCGCCGACCGGGACGTCCTCGGGATCTTCCGGCCCGGCCAGCACGGGTCCACCTTCGGCGGGAACCCGCTCGCGTGCGCCGTCGCCCTGGAGGTCATCGCGATGCTCCGGACCGGCGAGTACCAGCAGCGGGCCACCGAGCTCGGCGAGCACCTGCACCGGGAGCTGAACCTGATGGTCGGCGCGGGTGCGGTGACCGCCGTACGCGGGCGCGGCCTGTGGGCGGGCGTGGACGTCGACCCCTCGCGCGGCACGGGCCGGGAGATCTCCGAGAAGCTGATGGAGCTGGGAGTGCTGGTGAAGGACACCCACGGGTCGACGATCCGGATCGCTCCGCCGCTGGTGATCAGCAAGGAGGACCTGGACTGGGGACTGGACCAGCTCCGGTCGGTCCTCGGCGCGTAAGGACGGGGGCGGGACCGCCCGGGCGACCGGGCGGGACCCGCCCCGGCCCGCCCGGACCGGCCCGCCCGGCGAGAGCTGGAGCCAGAGCGGGAGCCAGAGCTGGAGCTAGAGGATGACGTGGGGCAGGAAGCGGGCGTACTCGTCCGTGACCGGCCCCGCCGACTCGCGGATGCCGAGTCCCGCCGCCTCGTCCTCGACGACCCACGCGCCGAGGACCACCCGGTTGCCGTCGAAGTCGGGCAGCGGGGCGAGGGCCTGGAAGCAGTACCGCTCCCCCTCCTGCGGTACGAACGGCTCGCCGCCCTCACCCGCCTCGTGGAGGGTGACCCCCGCTCCCTCACGGCCGAGGAGCGGCTTGGCGACGTAGCCGGAGGAACCGGGCTCCGCCAGCTCGCGGGGGCCGTCGAGGTAGGCGGGCAGCAGGTTCGGGTGCTCGGGGAAGAGCTCCCAGAGGATCGCGAGCAGCGCCTTGTTGGACAGCAGCATCTTCCACATCGGCTCGATCCAGCAGGTGGTGCCGGAGCCGCCGCCGTGGTCGTAGGTGCCGAGCACCTGCGGGCCGAACTCGTCGGTGGCCAGCCACTCCCACGGGTAGAGCTTGAAACAGGTGCGGATGAAGCGGAGCTTCTCGTCCACGAACCGGCCGGAGAGGCTGTCCCAGCCGATCTGCTCGACGGGGAGGGCCTCGGTGGCCAGGCCGGCCTGCTCGGCGGTCTCCTGGAGGTAGGCCACCGTCATCAGGTCCTCGCCGAGCTCGTCGGACTCGGAGTGCGCGAAGTGCACCGGCCCGGCCGGAAGCAGCTCGGCCTGCCGGCGCCAGGCGTCCACGAGGCGTTCGTGGAGGGAGTTCCACTGGTCGGCGCCGGGGAAGCGCTCCTCCATCCAGAACCACTGCGGGCTGGCCGCCTCCACCAGCGAGGTGGGGGTGTCGGCGTTGTACTCCAGCATCTTGGCCGGGCTGCCGCTGCCGTCGTAGCGCAGGTCGAAGCGGGCGTAGAGGGAGGGCTGCTCGGCGCGCCGCCGCCAGGACTCGGCGATCAGGGCGGCCAGTTTCGGATCGGTGATGCCGAGGTCGGCGAAGCGGTCGTGCTCGACGATGTGCGCGGCCGCGGCCAGGCACATCGCGTGCAGCTCCTCGACGACGTTCTCCAGCGCCTCGACCTCGGGGAGGGAGAAGGAGTAGTACGCGCTCTCGTCCCAGTAGGGGCGCAGGGAGTCGTCGGGGTAGCGGGTGAGGGGGTAGATCAGCCCCTGCTCCTCGACGGTCTTCTGCCAGTCGGGGCGGGGCTCGATGGTGTGCCGCTTCATGGTGCGCCGTTCCCTCGGGTTTCGGTCAGCCGCCGCTGGAGCCGGAGTGGCTCTTGCCTATGCCGCCGCGGGTGACGGCGGACTTGTCGAAACTGCCGCCGGAGACCTTGCCGTTCGTGACGGAGCCGCCGTAGTAGTACGAGCCGGTGCCGCCGGTCTTGCACTCCTTCTCGTTCAGCTTGTTCAGGGTGGAGCGGGACGCGCAGCGCCGGTCGGGCTCGTCGCTGCTGCCGCAGGCGACGAGCGTGGCCGCGAGCAGGCCCATGCCGCCGAGTGCGACGGCTCCGGAACGCATACGGCGCTTGTTGGTGCTGCTGCTGTCCATGTCTGCTGCTCCCCCTAGTGGCGTGCTGCCGACAGACTAGATCCAGGCCCCCTGCCGATGGAATCCGGACGCCGTGAGATCTGTGACCTGAAGTCAGTTCGCGCTGATTGGGTTGGTTTGCACGCCGGGTGCCGCGCGCTGGTCCTGGGGCTCGCGGCGGGCACGGGGTTCACACCCGAGCTGGACTTCACGGGCCGTGACGCGGAACACTACGCCGCTGGGACCCCCCTGGTTTCCCGGTCCTGCTGTGGCCCCTGGGCTGCCAACGGGCCCGTTCCCCCTGCATCGGCTGCCTCGTGATCGCCCGACCGAGCCCCCGTTCGACCAGAAGGTCGGCGGGCGGAGGTCTCGTGTCGGTTTGCTAGCGTGTCGTGGACGTCCCGTAGAGATTCCAGGGACGTTCCGTGGCGGCCGGGTCCCCAGCCGACGCCCGCTGACCTCGCTCGCCCCGTCGAGCCGGCCCGACCTGCGGCAGAGCGCCGCTTCACGGAAGCGAATTGACATGACGGATTTGGCACCGAACATAGTCGGCGCCCCCGCCAGCACGTCGGACGGCGCCGCGGGCGCCCCGTCCGCCGGGACCTCGACGGCCCGGCCGGCCGGCCGCTTCGACCGCTGGACCGAGAAGCGCTGGTTCCTCCCGCTGGGGGAGGTCGTGGTCAGCGTCGTCGTCGCTCTCGGGTTCATGGTGCTGTGCACCACCATCGAGGTCAACCCCGTCACCCGGATCGGCCAGGTCAGCGGCCTCGCCAAGGTCCAGCAGTACGCGGCGCTGCTCGGAATCCCCGTCCTCGCGGTGCTGCTGTTCCTCGCCTACCGGGGCACGCTGCGCTACTACCAGGTCGCGCAGCGGCTGGTGTGCGCGGCCCTCGCGGGCCTGGGCACCGGCATCGTCGCCGGCGGCATCGCGGTCGCCCTGAACGGCACGCCGTGGGGCCTGGGCGGCCAGGAGGGCGACCCCGGCAACCTCATGGGCATGGCCAACGACATGATGCGCGGCAAGGGCCTGCCGGGGGTCTACCCCCCGCTGTTCCCCGCGCTGCTCGCGCTCTGGGCCAAGGCCTTCCACAACGGCATCGCCGAGGTGGGCCACGCTCTCAAGGACCTGCAGCTGATCCTCAGCGCGCTGGTCGGCCCGATGGCCTACATCGCGTGGCGGCTGCTGCTGCGCCCGTTCTGGGCGATGGCCATCGCCGTGCCTGCCTCGATCGTCTTCCTCGACCCGATCCGCCCGTACAGCCACGGCTCCATGCTCGTGCTGCTGCCGCTGCTGGCGGCCTGCTTCCGCGAGATCCGCCGGGCCGACGAGCTCTCGACGCGTTCGGCGGTGCTGCGCGGCCTCGGCTTCGGCACCGTGTTCGGCGTGATGTTCCTCTGGTACTCGGGCTGGTACCTGTGGGCCGCGCCGGGCTCGTTCCTCCTCGCCGCGCTGCTGTTCCCGTGGCGCCGGGGCCGGGTCGCGATCAAGCGAGCGGTGGTCTTCCTCGGCACCATCCTGGTCACCGCCGTCGTGATCGGCGCGCCGCTGGTGTACCAGCTGGTCCGGCTGGGCGCCACGACGAAGGACCGCTACGCGTACGCCAGCACCTACCTCGACCCGGCCTACGTGCTGGGCTGGGTGTCCGACCGCTCCGGCGACCTGACCTACCACAACTACCCGGTGTCGGGCGAGCTGGCCGGCCAGACCGGCTTCAGCGTCCTGCTGCTCCTGTGCGTGGGCATCGGCGTGGGTCTCGGCCTGCGCAACATCGTGGTCCGCACCGCGGGCTTCGTCCTCGCGGGCGCCTGGCTGCTGCGCTTCTATTTTGCCTCCCAGATGGAGGCGGCCCAGGCCGTCCAGCTGTACCCGCGCACCACCTGGATCATCTTCTACTGCCTGATCATCCTGGCCGTGCTCGGCGTGATGCTCACGTACGAGCGCGTCTTCGGCTGGATCCGCGGCACGCTGAAGGAGGTCGCCCCGGGCCGGGCCGCCCGGATCTCGCCGCGCGCGCTGTCCCAACTGGCCGCCGGTCTGATCTGCGCGATCGCCCTGTTCGCCACCATGGGCGCCTCGTGGTCGGCCAACCGCTACATGCCGTCCACCAGGACGGGCGTCGAGGACCTGGGGCTGGACGCGCTGCGCGCCCACCTGCAGCAGCTGGACAACGGGAAGTGCCCCAAGTACTCGCCGAACAGGGGCAAGCAGGACTGCAAGCCGGTCAACATGAAGCTGTCCGAGTACACCTTCGTGCCGGACCAGCCCATGCTCTGGTGCGCCAACGCGGGCGGCAAGGACCACGACCTCGTCTGCGGCCGCCCGCCGAAGAAGTGACCGTTCAGGTCTGACGGCTGCGAGGGGGAGCGGAGGTGATCCGCTCCCCCTTGCTCCATGTCTGAACGGGCTTCCTGACCCGGAGAACTAGGGCAGGACCGCCGACAGCGCCGCCAGCGTCGGGGTCCACGCGCTGTCCGGGGGTGTGCCGTAGCCGATCACCAGCGCGTCCCGGGGCGGCACGTCCGCCTCGGGGTGCCGGAAGGCCGACAGGCCCTGGAGGGCGAGGCTCTGCCAGGCCGCCGCCTGGAGCGCCGTGCGTTCCGTGCCCGCCGGGAGGTCCAGCACCGCGTGCAGCCCCGCCGCGATGCCCGACACGGCGACCCGGCCCGACAGGGCCGCCACCACCTCGTCCCGGCGGCGCCGGTAGCGCAGCCGCATGCCGCGCACGTGGCGGTCGTAGGCCCCTGAGGTGATGAACTGCGCCAGGGTCAGCTGGTCCAGCGCGCTGGAGGTCCAGTCGATGGTGCCCTTGGCGGCCAGGACCTCGTCCAGCAGCCCCGGCGGGACGACCATCCAGCCCATGCGCAGCCCCGGCGCCAGCGATTTGCTCGCCGTGCCGAGGTACACCACCCGGTCGGGGTCGAGCCCTTGCAGCGCGCCCACCGAGAGGCGGTCGTAGCGGAACTCCCCGTCGTAGTCGTCCTCCAGGATCAGCCCGCCCGTGGTCCGGGCCCAGTCGACGGCCGCCGCCCGGCGGGCGGGGGTCAGGGCGGCCCCGGTCGGGAACTGGTGCGCCGGGGTGAGCAGGACGGCACCCGGCCCGGCGCCCAGTTCCCCCGTACGGGCGCCCTCCCCGTCCACCCCGATGGGGCGGGTCCGCAGCCCCGCCCGGGCCAGCAGGTCCCGGTGGATGTCCAGGCTGTACGCCTCCACGGCCATCTCCCGCACCCGCCGGGCCCGCAGCACCCCCGCGAGTAGCATCAGCCCGTGCGCGAAGCCCGCGCACAGCACGATCCGCTCCGGGTCCGCGTACACGCCGCGCGCCCGCGCCAGGTAGCCGGCCAGCGCCTCCCGCAGCTCGATGCGTCCGCGGGCGTCGACCGCGTAGCCGAAGGCCTCGTTCGGCGCGTCGGTCAGCGCGCGGCGGGCCGCCGACAGCCAGGCCGCGCGCGGGAAACCGCCCAGGTCCGGGGAGCCGGGCAGCAGGCTGTACGCGGGCCCCTTGCGGGCGGGCCGGCGGACCCGGGCGGCTCCGGCGGGCCTGCGCGGCCGGGCCCGTTCGGCGACCCGGGTGCCGGAGCCCTGCCGGGCCGTCAGCCAGCCCTCGGCGACGAGCTCGGCGTACGCCTCCGCGACCGTGTTGCGGGCGATCCGCAGGTCGGCGGCGAGCGAGCGGGACGACGGCAGCCGCGTCCCGGGGGCCAGCCGTCCGCTGCGCGCGGCCTCGCGCAGCGCCTCGGTGAGCCCGGCTCTCAGCCCGCGGCCGGCGGACAGGTCCAGGTGCAGGTCGGCGCCGAAAGTGGCCCAGGATTCCGTCATGGATATGGACCATATCGGCGGGCCGTTCGGCTCCTACGGTGGAGGCATGACGACGACGACCGAAACCCCCGTCCACGCCCCCGAACAGCCCTCCCGCATGCAGTGGCACCAGCTCGCCCCCGAGGTCTACAAGGCCATGGTGGGCCTGGAGATCGCGGCCCGGAAGGGTCTCGACCCGGTGCTGGTCGAGCTGGTGAAGATCCGTGCCTCGCAGGTCAACCGCTGCGCGTTCTGCCTGGACATGCACACCAAGGACGCCCTGGCGGCGGGCGAGAGCGTCGAGCGGATCGTGCAGCTGGGCGCCTGGGAGGAGTCGCGGCACTTCTACACCGAGAAGGAGCTCGCGGCGATCGAGCTCACGGAGGCCGTCACCGTCCTGACGGACGGATTCGTCCCGGGCGAGGTGTACGAGAAGGCCGCCGAGCACTTCGAGGAGGCCGAACTGGCCCAGCTGATCGCCGTGATCACGACGATCAACGCGTGGAACCGGTTCGGTGTCACCACCCGCTCGGCGCCGGGGCACTACACCCCGGGCATGTTCAAGCACTGAGCCGCCGCGCGCCGGGAGGCCGGCCGGGACCGCCCGGCAGGCCTCCCGGCCGGCTGTCCCGTCCCGGCCGCCCGGTCAGCTGTCCGGGCGGAACTCCCGCAGGGCCGCGTCGAGGTGCTCCCGCGTCGTGGCCCATTCGTCGGCCGGGCCCGCCGCCAGCAGGGCCCACCGGTCGCCGTCCGGGGTCACGGCGATCCGCTCCACACCGCGCCGGCGCCCGCCCGCCTCCTCGCTGTCGTACTCGTAGACCAGCTCGCAGGACGCACCGGACACCGGCTCGCGGGAGACCTCCTCGTAGCCGGATGTGCCGTTGCGCAGGTGGGCGGAGGACTCCCGCAGGAGCTCGCAGGCGTCGACGCCGGGGCCCTCCTTGACCCGGAAGACCTGGAGCAGCGACCTGCGGGACCCGGGCGGCCGGTAGAAGGACCCGTCGCCCGTCTCGTCGTGGCTGCGCTGCCAGCCGGTGGGGACGGCCACCGAGAAGCCGTCCTCGCTGTGGACCACGGTGTAGGAGCCGGGGGCCGGGGAGGTCTCCGTCTCGCCGGGCGACGGGGACGGCGAAGCCGACGGGGGCGGTTCGGACGGCGGGTCCGTGCCCGGCAGTCCTCCGGACGGGGTCCCGGTCGCCGGCGGGGGCGCCGCCGGGGCCATCGGGTCGTCCTCCGCCAGCAGGAACCATCCCGCCACGGCGCCCGCGCCGACCATCGCGGCCCCGAGTGCCACCAGCAGCGGCACCTTCCAGTGCCGCTCCCGGCCTGTGGATCCCCAGGGTCCGGCGGGGGGCGGATAGCCGCCCGGCGGCGGCTGACCGGGGCTCCACGGCGCGTAGCCGGCGGGCGGCGCGGGCGGCGGCCGGTCGGCCGGTGGCGGCTCGCCCGCCTCCCACCGCTGCGTCTGCGGGTTCCACCGGGTGCCGCCGCCCGAGGCCACCGTCAGCCTCCCAGCGTGGTGAGCAGCCCGCCCAGGGCGGCGGCCGCGCTCACGGACTCCACGAGCGGGGCCCACCGTTCCAGGGCCGCGCGCAGCCGGGCGGGCAGGCCGGGCCGGATCTCCCCGGCCTCCTCCAGCTCCCCGGCGGCCCCGTCGAGTTCGGCGTCGAGTTCGGCCCGGCCGGTGCTGCGGGGCAGCCGTACGAGGGCGGCGCGCAGCTCCCGTACCGCTTCGAGGAGTTCTGCCGCGCCGGGGGCGTCCTGCGGCCCCGTACCGGTGTGGTGGACGGTGGTGTTGGTGTGGTGGGAGCCGCCGATGCTGAAGCTGCTGCCGTGGACGGTGCCGATCCGCACCTCCCCGGATCCCGCGCCCGCTCCGGATCCTGCACCCGCTCCGGACCCCGCGCCCGCTCCGGACCCCGTTGCCTCGTCATGCGTCACTGCCGCTCCCCCTGCCCCTGCCCGGATGCTGACCCGGGTGATGACCCGTGTGATTGCTGTGCCCGCTGCCGCCGACGCTGAAGGCACTGTGGTTGACCGACTGGATGAAGACCCCGCCCTCGGCGACGGTGACCGCGCGTTCGGCGAACTCCTCGGTGTGCCAGCCCGCTTCGTGCAGGGCCAGGGTGACCCCGCCGACGATCCGGTCCTGGATGGTCTTCAGGTAGCGGTCCAGGTCCATCAGCTGGAACAGCGAGGCCCCCTCCTGCGCCGCCAGCTCGCGAACGGAGACGGCCGGCCCGGCCGGGAGCGCGCCGCCGTTGCCGGCGGTGGCGATCTGCCAGGGGCCGCGGCTGCCGCCCCCCAGGGTGGTGAGCGCCGTGCCGAGGGAACGCGGGGCGTTCTTGACCGCCCAGACCACTTTGCCGAAGGGGTTGTTGCGCCGGTGCCGCCAGGCGATGTCGTCGGCCTCCTGGAACTCGGGCCGCACCGGCAGCAGGACGTGCGGGGCCACCTCCACCATCAGCATCCCGCCCTGGGTGTGGACCCGTACGAAGACGGTGACGACCAGGTTCTCGTCCCAGCCGCCGACCCGGACGCGCAGGAAGTGCCGGCGGCGCTCGCCGCCCTCCTCCACGGCGGCGCCCCGGTGTTCGGCGAAGGCCCGGTCGGAGAGGTCCAGGCCGTGCGTGCCGGGCAGTCCGACGGCGGGCAGGAACACGCACTCGTCGACGACCAGCTCCCGCAGCCGGTCCAGTACGGCCTCCTCCGCCTCCGGGGAGCCGTGCGGCGACGGCACGCGCAGGGCCTCCAGCATCGGCCGGATGCGCTCCACCAGGCGGACGTTGTCGAGGGGCTGCGGCTCTGCGTCGCCGCGCGGGCGCAGCTCGACGGACAGCTGCCACGGCCGGTGGGCCTGGCCCGCGCCGCAGAACGGATCGTCGACGTTGTACATGATCAGCTGGGCGTGCTGGGTCGCCGCGATCCGCTCCCGGGCGGCGCGGAAGCGAACGCCGCCGACGAGGTCGGCGCTCGGGTCGGCGTACCGCGACCGGCTGAGCGCGGTGGTGATGACGCGGGCGAAGTGGCCGCGCTGGAAGCCGAGGACCACCACGAGCAGGAAGAGGAGGAGCACGGCCGTCCAGCCGTAGCCCTCCGCGGCCAGGTAGCCGATCCTGGGCAGTTCGGCGAACAGGCCGAAGGAGTCCCTGTCGATCGTGCCCGCCATGAAGTCGGCGAGGGCGACGGTGTCCTGGAGGCCTCCGGAGCTCGTCCTGCCGTCGAGTACGCCGTTCAGCAGGCCCCAGGCGGCGGCGATGAGCAGCACGTAGCCGTAGCCGCTCAGGAGCCGGGCGAAGATGCGGCCGCCGCGTACGGGCCTGTCCCCGCGCCCGCGCCGGATCCGGGCGGCCCAGCCGAGCAGGGCCGCGGGCAGGATCAGGTAGACGAGCAGGGCCTGGGTCAGCAGGAGTCCGAGGCCCCACACGGCCACCACGGCCGAGGCCCAGGCGACTTCGGCGCGGCGGGCGCGCAGGGCGTGGGCCAGGACGCGGGTGGCGTCGAAGCCGTAGGAGGGCGCGACGAAGCGCTCCTCGTGGACGTAGAGCTCCTCGATGACGCGGTCGCGGTACGACGCGTCGAGGTAGGTGCCGGCGCACAGGAGCCGGCCGGCCTCGCTCAGAGACGGCTCGACCGGAGCTCTGCCGTCCGCCGTACCTCTCACCGAATCCCCCTTCCGGTGTGCGGAGGGAAACCGTAGAGCAGCGGAGCGTGCACCGACAGTCGTGAACACGCCAAAGGGCCCCGGCGTGGTGCGCCGGGGCCCTCGGTGCGTCGTGCGGACCGGATCAGCGGCTGTTCAGGATCCGGTCCGGTTCGGCTGAGATCAGATCAGGCCGAGCCCGCGGACCGCGTCGCGCTCCTCGGAGAGCTCCTGCACCGAGGCGTCGATGCGGGTGCGGGAGAAGTCGTTGATGTCCAGGCCCTGGACGATCTCGTACTTGCCGTCCTTGCAGGTGACGGGGAAGGAGGAGATCAGGCCCTCCGGGACGCCGTACGAGCCGTCCGACGGGATACCCATGGAGGTCCAGTCGCCCTCGGCGGTGCCGTTGACCCAGGTGTGCACGTGGTCGATGGCGGCGTTGGCGGCCGAGGCGGCCGAGGACGCGCCACGGGCCTCGATGATCGCGGCGCCGCGCTTGGCGACGGTCGGGATGAAGGTGTCGGCGAGCCACACCTGGTCGTTCACGACCTCGGCGGCGTTCTTGCCGGCGATCTCCGCGTGGAAGATGTCCGGGTACTGGGTGGCCGAGTGGTTGCCCCAGATGGTCAGGCGCTTGATGTCGGTGACGTCGGCGCCGGTCTTCTGGGCGAGCTGCGAGATCGCGCGGTTGTGGTCCAGGCGGGTCATCGCGGTGAAGCGGTCGGCCGGTACGTCCGGGGCGGCGGCCTGCGCGATGAGCGCGTTGGTGTTGGCCGGGTTGCCCACGACCAGGACCTTGATGTCGTCCGCGGCGTGCGCGTTGATCGCGGCGCCCTGCGGCTTGAAGATGCCGCCGTTGGCGGAGAGCAGGTCACCGCGCTCCATGCCCTTGGTACGCGGGCGGGCGCCGACGAGCAGGGCGACGTTCGCACCCTCGAAGCCCTGGTTCGGGTCGTCGAAGATGTCGATGCCCTTGAGGAGCGGGAACGCGCAGTCGTCGAGCTCCATCGCGGTGCCCTCAGCGGCCTTCATGCCCTGGGGGATCTCGAGAAGACGGAGCTTGACCGGCACGTCCGCGCCGAGCAGGTGACCGGAGGCGATGCGGAAGAGCAGCGCGTAGCCGATCTGGCCGGCAGCGCCGGTCACGGTGACATTCACGGGAGTGCGGGTCATGGCCTTCTCCGTTAGACAGCTGGCGGTTGGGGCGTCCCCGCCCCATGTGCTGGACGGACGCCACTCCCCGTGAATCTTGATGTGAAGAGACATCCGGCGGTCAGGCTATCCGACCGTTCCTAGCGATGGCGGCCCGGGTTGGCCGCATCGCCGCAAACCGGACTGGCCGGTTGTCTCCCCGAACGGTCTTGGGAGACCGGGAACAGCGCGAGCTGGTCGCTTCGGCTCCGGCAGGTCTTGGTGCCCTGGTGGGGCGTGCCTGTGGTCCTTGGCGGGCTTGCGGTCCCGCGTGCCCTCGGGCGGGGGACGGTCTGGCCGGTAGCTCTCCGCGCCACGACCCTCTGGTCGTGTGCGGTCACACCTGGCCGACGCCGTATCCCGTGTCCGAGGGCGCGCCTGCCGATCGCCACCGAGGCCGCATGGTGGCCGGTGACGAGCGTGGTTTTTGATTGCTGCTGGAGCGGGGCCTTCCAATGTTGGCCGCCCCAGCGGGAGGTGTAGGCCGGATCGACCGCGACGACGACAAGGCCAGCGTGGTGGGCCATGCCGCGCAGCCGTTCCCGGAAACGCGCGGTGGGCAGTCCGGCGACGGTGCGACGGAAGGTCTTGCCGCGTTTGCCGCGCCCCATAGTCTCGCGGCCGGTGGCGCGGGCGTCGTCGAAGCCAAGGTTCTCGATCGCCAGACCGGCACAGCCGTTCGCCCGGGCGAGACGGATCAGTTCGTTGATCGCGGCCCGCAGGCGCCCGTCGCGCTGGGATGCGGGTCCGGTCAGATCGGTGGGCACCGTGAGCGGCTCTCCGACCGGGTTGCCGTGCGCGTCCACGACGCAGGCAGCGAGGTGCCCCGCGTTGAGGTCCACGGCCAGCAGCCGGACACCGCTGGCGGCCAGCTCCACCGGGCTGGCCAGCACAGTCTTCTCGCTGGACCAGGACGCGTCCAGGTACCAGCGGCCGCGCACGGGATCGTGGGTGACGTCGTAGCGCACGGCCCGATTCGCGCTGATCCGGTCCAGCCACTCTTCACGCCTGTGACTGAAGGTAACCGTGCAGGCGAGCTGGTAGCGGCCACGTGGCTCGTTGGCGAGGTGCCGCAACGGTTCGGGCAAGACGATCGTGACCGTGCCGTCGGCCGGGTCCACGGTGATCGTGTAGTTCCCGTACGGCGCACCGGACTCCCCGTCCGCAGTCAGGAACATGCGGGCCGCCTCCCACCGCTCCCGCCACTCGGCTTCGGTGAGACCGGCGTCAACAAGGTTTTGCCGCACCTTCGCTAGCCGACGGCCGCCGACAATGACCGCCGGATGCCCGGCCTCGATGCGCGCCTCCACCTCGGCCAGGCGCGCGGTGAGCACCCGCAACCGGTACTGCTTCTGCGCACGCTCGGACCCGTTCGGGTATCCGCGGACACCATCCACGCGCCGACCGCACGGCACCGCCAGCCGCTGACGAATCTTCGCGATGGCCCGGCGTACGGATGCCCGCTCATCGAACAGGCACCGAAGTGAGAGCTGGTACTGATCCTCGGACGCACGGGTGATGGCCCCTGCCCACCGGGACGACGACGCTTTCGTCAGTGCGCGTTTACGCTCCGCCCGCCGATTCTGTTTGACCGGCACCCTGCCGATCCGTACCCGCTCAACCAGATCAGCACGGGCATTCCGGCCGAGATGCTCGCCGACAATCCGCAGGACCTTGGCATCGCCAGTGGGCAGGTGCAGACGGTCCCGGATACGCGCACCCGCGGGTGCTGGCACAGTGAACGGATCAGCCGGCTCACGCTTTCGCCTACCCCCACCGCGCGCCACCAGCCACTCCCTCCCCATCTCCACAGCAGCACTGACGTTCTCCACTGAGACCTGACGTCTCAGTGGAGCCCGCGTGCCTGCGGCGGCCCCCGTTCACCCATACGAGGTAGCCGAAGGCGAATCACCCGTCTGCCCGCATGCGCTACCGCACGGTGAAGCGGACCGCGCTCTCCAGGAACGGGACCTCCAGCAACGGCTTGGGCTCCATGACCAGCGCGAGCAGCGTGATCGCCACGCCCAGCAGCCCGTACGTGACCATGTCCGTGAAGCGCGAGCGCACCGCGAGCATCCCCACCGAGGGCAGCAGGCGCCGCAGGACCGAGGCCACGATCAGGGCCACGCCGATGACGAGGCAGCCGATGCGCGGGTGCCCCATGGCCGTGGTCAGCAGTCCCGCCGCGGTGGCGGTGAGCACGGCGAGCATCGGCCACTGGCGCACGGGCGTGGACACCGCCCCGGGGACGGCGCGACCGCTGCCCTCGGGCCGCGCGGTGTCCCGCGTGACGGAGGGGAAGCGGCGGGACTTGGCCGACCCCGACCCCGTCGCGTGTGCCCGCCCGGCCCCAGCGGGTGCCGAGGCGGCGGGCCCGGAGGCGGCGGCACCCGACGCGGCGGCACCGGCCCGCCCGGCGGCCGCACGCCCGGACGCGGCCGGCCCGGACCCTGCGGGCCCTTCCGCGGGCCCGCGGTCCGGCTCCGGCGTGGATCCCGCCGCGGGCTCCGCGCCGGGGTCAGCCCGCACTGCCGGCCCGTTCCGCCGCCTCGACCACGTTGACCAGCAGCTGTGCGCGGGTCATCGGGCCGACGCCGCCCGGGTTCGGGGAGATCCAGGCCGCCACCTCGGCCACGCCGGGGTGCACATCGCCGACGATCTTGCCCTGCTCGTCGCGGCTGACGCCCACGTCGAGCACGGCCGCGCCCGGCTTCACGTCCTCCGGCTTGACCAGGTGCGGGACACCGGCCGCCGCGACGACGATGTCCGCCTGGCGCAGCAGCCCGGAGAGGTCACGGGTACCGGTGTGGCAGAGCGTGACCGTGGCGTTCTCGGACTTACGGGTCAGCAGCAGCCCGATGGAGCGTCCGACGGTGATGCCGCGGCCGAGGACGACGACGTGCGCGCCGTTGATCTCGACGCCGTGGTGACGCAGCAGTTCGACGATCCCGTACGGGGTGCAGGGCAGCGGACCCGGCTCGTTCAGCACGAGGCGGCCGAGGGACGTCGGGTGCAGGCCGTCGGCGTCCTTGAGCGGATCCATCAGCTCCAGGACCCGGTTGGTGTCGATGCCCTTGGGGAGCGGGAGTTGGACGATGTAGCCCGTGCACTCCGGGTTGGCGTTGAGTTCGCGGACGACCGCCTCGATGTCCTCCTGGGAGGCCGTCGCGGGCAGTTCGCGCTGGATGGAGGCGATGCCGACCTCGGCACAGTCCTTGTGCTTGCCGTTGACGTACCAGCGGCTGCCCGGGTCGTCACCGACCAGCAGGGTGCCGAGGCCGGGGGTGACACCCCGTGCCTTCAGGGCCGCCACGCGGGCGGACAGTTCGGACTTGATCGCGGCCGCGGTGGCCTTGCCATCGAGAATCTGGGCGGTCATGACCCCATCCTCCCGGATGGAGCGGTCCTGGTTCCAGTCAAGGGTCTCACCGGAGTACGCGGTTCATTGCACTTGCACAACAAGTGACCGGCCCCACGGCAACCAACTGGACAAGCCCGGGCCGGGCCGACGACCATGCAACGAAAGAGTGCCGCGGGCAGTGCCGGGGGGCGGACCGCAAGATGCAGAGTTCCTCCGCGCGTGCCGTGCGTCCCCGCACTTCCACGGAGGAACACCTCAGATGAGTTTCGGCGATCCCAACAACCCGTACGGACAGCAGCCCCAGGCTCCGCAGGGCGGTCAGCCCGGCTACGGCTACCCGCAGCAGGCCCCGCAGGGCATCCCGCCGCAGGGCGGCTACGCCTACCCGCAGGGAGCCCCCGGCATGCCCGGCGGTTTCCCGGGTGGCCCCCTCACGATGCCGGGCGGTGTCAAGGCCGCCCGCGTCATGCTCTGGGTGATCGCCGGCCTCCAGATCATCGGCATCGGCGTCCTGTTCGCCGCCATCGCCCTGATCCAGAAGCTGAAGGACGAGCCGGAGCTCCAGGGCAACGCGCAGTTCGAGGACATGGCCAAGCTGGGCTCCGGCGTGCTGTACGCGCTGATCGCCCTGGCCGTGGTCTACATGATCGCCTCCGTCGTGCTGGCGATCCAGTGCGGCAAGGGCGGCAACGGTGCCCGTATCGGCATCATCGTGTACGCGTCCCTCGGCATCCTGCTGAGCCTGTACCCGTTCTTCCCGCTCAGCCTGGTGCACCTGGTCCTGCTGATCCTGGTCATCGTCTTCGTGGCGAAGTCCGACGGTTCCGCCTGGTTCAACCGCCAGCGCTGACGTTCCCGTCATACGGCGAAGGCCGCGTCCCGCAGTGCGGGGCGCGGCCTTCGCCGTTGCTGGGGACCGTCAGTGGAAGAAGTGCCGGGTCCCGGTGAAGTACATCGTCACGCCGGCCTTCTTCGCCGCCTCGACGACCTGCTCGTCGCGGACCGAACCGCCCGGCTGGACCACGGCCTTGATGCCCGCCGCGGTGAGGATCTCCAGCCCGTCGGGGAAGGGGAAGAAGGCGTCGGACGCGGCGTACGAGCCCTGCGCGCGCTCGGCGCCGGCCCGCTCGACGGCGAGCTTCGCCGAGTCGACGCGGTTGACCTGGCCCATGCCGACGCCGACCGAGGCGCCGTCCTTGGCCAGCAGGATCGCGTTGGACTTGACGGCCCGGCAGGCCTTCCACGCGAAGGCGAGCTCGGCGAGCTCGGCCGGGGACAGTGCGTCGCCGGTGGCGAGGGTCCAGTTGGCCGGGTCGTCGCCCTCGGCCTGGAAGAGGTCCGACTGCTGGAGCAGCGCGCCGCCGCTGATGGGCTTGAGGTCACCCGGCTGGTGCGGGGTGCCGTCCACCTTCAGGACGCGGATGTTCTTCTTCTTGGCGAGGATCTCGACCGCGCCGTCCTCGTAGCCGGGGGCGGCGATGACCTCGGTGAAGATCTCCGCGACCTGCTCGGCGAGCTCGACGGTCACCGGGCGGTTGACGGCGATGACTCCGCCGAAGGCCGACAGCGGGTCGCAGGCGTGCGCCTTGCGGTGGGCCGCGGCGACGTCCGTGTCCACGGCGATGCCGCACGGGTTGGCGTGCTTGATGATGGCGACGCAGGGCTCTTCGTGGTCGTAGGCGGCGCGGCGGGCGGCCTCGGTGTCCACGTAGTTGTTGAAGGACATCTCCTTGCCGTGCAGCTGCTCGGCGTTGGCGAGCCCGCCCGGCCGGCCGTCGGTGTAGAGCGCGGCGGCCTGGTGCGGGTTCTCGCCGTAGCGCAGGGTCGACTTGCGCTCCCAGGCGCCGGCCAGGAACTCGGGCAGCACGGCCTCCGGCTCCGGGGCGTACGCATTCGTGAACCAGGAGGCCACGGCCACGTCGTAGGCGGCGGTGTGCTGGAAGGCCTCGGCCGCCAGCCGCTTGCGCGCGGTGAGGTCGAAGCCGCCGCCCTGCGCCGCCGCGAGGACGTCGGCGTAGCGCTCGGGGCTGGTCACGACCGCTACCGAGGGGTGGTTCTTGGCGGCGGCGCGGACCATCGAGGGACCGCCGATGTCGATCTGCTCCACGCACTCGTCCGGGGTGGCACCCGACTGGACGGTCGCGAGGAAGGGGTACAGGTTGACGACCACCAGGTCGAAGGGCTCGACACCGAGCTCCGCGAGCTGCCGCTGGTGGTCCTCCAGGCGCAGGTCGGCGAGGATGCCGGCGTGCACGCGCGGGTGGAGGGTCTTGACCCGGCCGTCCAGGCACTCGGGGAAACCGGTGAGCTCCTCGACCTTGGTGACGGGAACCCCGGCCGCGGCGATCTTCGAGGCGGTGGAGCCGGTGGAGACGAGGGCGACGCCCGCCTCGTGCAGGCCGCGGGCCAGCTCTTCCAGTCCCGTCTTGTCGTAGACACTGACGAGCGCACGCCGGATCGGCCGCTGGGTCGTGGTCGGGTCGTTGCTCTCTACGGCGGTCACTGGATTGTTACCTTTCGTCCCTCAATGCGGTAGCCGTGCCGGGCCAGACGCCCCACGACATCGACGAGCAGCGCTCGCTCGACTTCCTTGATGCGCTCATGGAGAGCGGCTTCGTCGTCCTCGTCCCGGACCTCGACGACACCCTGGGCGATGATCGGACCGGTGTCCACGCCGGCGTCCACGAAGTGGACGGTGCAGCCGGTGACCTTCGCGCCGTAGGCGAGGGCGTCCCGTACGCCGTGCGCGCCCGGGAAGGCCGGGAGGAGGGCGGGGTGGGTGTTGACGAACCGGCCGCCGAAGCGGTCGATGAACGCCTTGCCCACGATCTTCATGAACCCGGCGGACACGACGAGGTCCGGCGCGTGGGCGTCGGTCGCCTCGGTGAGGGCGGAGTCCCACTCCTCACGGCTCCCGTACGCCTTGACCGGGCACACGAAGGTGGGGATCCCCGCCTTCTCGGCCCGCTCCAGACCCGCGATGTTCTCGCGGTCGGCCCCCACGGCGACGACTTCGGCGCCGAAGCCCTCGGCTCCGCCGGGGTGGGCGTCGATGGCGTCGAGCAGGGCCTGGAGGTTGGTGCCGGAACCGGAGACCAGCACGACCAGGCGGGAGGCGGCCATGGGTGGCCCTTTCTGGCGGAAAAAACAGGGTTCGTCTTGTGTGGTCATACGAAACTTCGGGGCACCGGTATACGGGCGACCATACGAAGCCACCGACCGCCTGCAACGATACCGGCACACCGGACGGCCCCCGAGGTACGGGGGGACGACCGAGGGGTAGCGTCTGGCCTACAAGCCGCAAACAGGCCTCGCCTCGCCACGACGTCACCACCGACGTCCATGACACAGGGGAAGAAACACACCCGATGCCGGACCGCCGCCAGCCCGACTCCTCCACCGACGACAACCCCTTCGCGGCGCCCCCGGAAGGCCGGCCCGACCAGCCGTGGCAGCCGCGCAGCGGGGGCGACGGCGAGGGCGGGGACCGCCCCAAGGACTCCGACGGCGGACCGGGCACGGGCCCGGCGCGCTGGGACCCGACGGACCCGATCCAGCGCCGTGCGCGTTACGCGCTGCTCGCCGGCATGTGGGGCTTCTTCTTCGGGATCTTCGGGATCCCGTCGGTCGGCCTGCTGCTGGGGGCGCTGGCCCTGTACTGGGGAATCAGCTCACTACGGGCCAAGCCGGCGTCTGCGGCCGCGGGTACGGGTACGACTCCTGCCCCGGCCCAGGGCGGCCTGGCGGCCCTCGGCGCAGCGGCCCGGCCCCAGCGGACGGCCGCGGTGAGCGGGCTGGTCACGGCCTCGCTGGCGATCCTGCTGGCCATGACCTCGTACGGGCTCCAGCTCGCCTACAAGGACTTCTACGTGTGCCGCGAGGACGCCCTCACCAAGACGGCGGAGCTCCAGTGCAACACCCTCCTCCCGGACAACCCCCTGGGCGAGGTCCTGAAGGTCCAGCGCTGACCCCTGCGGGGGGCTCGGCGGTGTCGGGGTCCGGCTGCGCCGCTGCCCTGCGGGCGGCTCGGCGGTGCTGGTTCGGCTGTACCCGGGCCTTGCGGGCGGCTCGGCGGTGCTGGTTCGGCTGCGCCCGGGCCTCTGGGGCTCCGCCCCGGACCCCGCGCCTCAAACGCCGGCGGGGCTGGATCTGGGCCTCCGTTTCCCCTGCGGGGCGGCTCGGTGGGGGTTGGCTCGTTCCGGCGGGGCCTGGTCGGTGGGGTCGGTCCGCGGTGCCGTGTGCCCTGCGGGCGGCTCGGCCGGGGTGGGCTCGTCGCAGCGGGGCCCGGTCGGTG
>NZ_JBEZMA010000070.1:0-32448 GCF_040652415.1 Streptomyces sp. NPDC048255 | reverse complement strand
GGGAGTCGATGCGGAGCATCGGCGACCGACGACAACGCGGCGAGCGTGCGTGCCGGACCCCACCAGCCAGACGGCACTTCGACGACACGACCTAGACGAGTGGGTCCGAGGTGGCGTCGTCCAGTCCGGCGGTGAGGTACCGGGTGAAGTGCGCGTTGTGCAGGGCCCACGGCGAGCGCCTGCGCCGCACGAGCGCGATGGCCTCGGCGGGGGTCAGGCCCCGGTCGATGAGGCACTGGGCGACGACGAGGCCGGAGCGGTTGTAGCCCGAGTGGCAGCGCACGAGGGTGGTGAGGCCGGAGTCGAGAGCCAGTCCCGCCGTACGGGCGAGCCGCTGGACCGTACGGAGCTGGGTGCCGGTGAGGGCCGCGTCGGGCATCTCCGCCACCACGTGCTCCGCGGCCGGGCCGGGGCCGTGGCCGGGCCGGGTGAAGAGGCTGATGACGAGGCCGAACTCGTCCGCCACGACGGCGGGCCGCTGTTCGCCCCCGGGGCCGGTCCAGACGTGCCCGCCCATCCAGAGGCCGGGCGTGACCTCGTCCCAGCGGGTGGTCGGGGCGGGCACGTCAGGGTCGTGGCGACGGGTCTTGGTCATCTGGCGCGCCCTCCCGGGGAAAGAGTCCAGATCGTACCCAACACCGGCTCGTTCAGGCCGGGTTGGGCCGGAAGACCGCGTCCCGGAACGCACTGCGGAGGGAGGTGGCGGCGGCGCCGCCGGGGAGCAGGAGGGCCCAGAGGCGGCGGCTCGGGCAGACCCAGAGGGCCGGGCCGCCGGGGGCCGGGCCGGGGTGGGCCCAGACGCCGTGCGGGGCCGGCTGCCAGAGCAGGCCGCGGGCCGGGGTCAGCTCGCCGGTGCGGATGCGCAGGGACTCGGCGGCCCAGGCCCGGACGGCGCCCGCCGGGGAGACGACGTGGCACAGGAAGCGGACCAGGTCGGCCAGGGGCGCGCGGAGGGTGCCGGCCTCGAAGCGGGTCCCGGTCATGCCGAGCGGCTGCCAGACGCGGGTGGCGGCGAGGTCGGGGAGTGGGCCGCCGCCGAGGTGTTCGGCGAGGCCGGTGAGGGTGGCGGCCCCGTCGCAGTGGGTGAGCAGGTGGTGGGCGGTGGTGCCCGCAGGGGCGCGGCTCGCGGCGGGGTCCCCGTAGGCGGCGAGCGGCGTGTGCAGCTGGAGCGCGCCCTCCTCGACGAGGCTTCCGACGACGGGCCACAGCGCGAGGACGGCGGCGAGCCCGCCGACGTCGAAGAGCGTGCCCCCGCCTTCCGGGGAGTCCCGGGGGTGCGACCCCGCGTGGGTGCCTTCGGGGCCGCCGACCGCCCAGACCGCGCCGGGGTCGGCGCGGCCCACGAGGGCCCGGATGTCCTCGGCCTGGTCGCTCAGGAGCGTCATGGTCGCCCACGTTAACGAGCCCGCCGCGGCTGTCACGGCACGTCCCCTCGCGCCCGGCTGCCCACCACCCGAATGCCGGTGAGGGGCTGCCGGCCCCGCTCGATCCCCGGGACGGCCGGAGGGGGCGGGCGCCGAGTGGCGGCCCGCCCCCACCGGGCGCGCGGTCAGGGAGTGCCGTCGCAGTGGCGCGGGCCGCCCGCAGGACGGCCGGACGCCACTACTCAGACGGCACGCGGCCTAGCTCTGGTCGGGGCGGTCGGTCACCCGGAGGGTGTTCAGCAGGGGCTTGCCGAAGCCGCTGTGGGTGACGAAGCGGACGTTGAGCACGCCGTCCGTGACCGTGACCGTGTACGTGCGGGTCAGGGCCGTGTACGTCCCCGCCTCCAGGGAGATGTCCAGGGAGGGCAGGACCTGCTTGCCCTCGGCCAGGACGTCGAAGACGCGCTTGTTCGGCTTGGTGGAGGAGAGCTCCGCGAAGCCGAGCTCGACCGTGTACGTGCCGTTCGGGACGTTGTCGAAGCGGTACTCGTACATGCCTTCACGGGCGTTGCGGAACAGCCGCTGGTCGTCCGTGCCCGCGATCGTGCGGCCGGTGGACTGGACGGAGGCGTTGCCCTGGTAGCCGTAGGAGCCCGGGGTGTACTTCCGGTCCGGGGACCAGCTGTCGCCCACGGTGTCCGTGCCCGCGTAGTCGGAGCCCGCGTCCAGGGCGACCTGGTAGCGCGGCACGACGACCTTGACGGGGACGGTGAGGACCGGGGTCCGGCCGCTCGCCGAGGTGATCTTCAGGTCGGCGGTCAGGACCGTCCCCGGGGCCAGGCCCGTGGTGTCCACCGCGAGGCCGATCGGGGCCTTGGCGCCGGTCGGGAGGTCCCCGGTGCCGGGCGTCGCCGTCAGCCAGGCCGCGTCCTCGGTGACCGTGAAGGCCGTGCCGAGGCCCGGGTTGGTCAGGTCCAGGGTGCGGGTCCGCTTCTGGTCCGCCGGGAGGACGACCTCCACGGACGGCTTGGACGCCGTCACCCGGCCGGTGCGCAGCGCCTGCGTCACCGTCGTGACGTCGGCGGCCTTGACGTCCACCGTCGCCTGCGCGGACTCGTACTGCGGCGCGGCGAGGGAGACGGCCCGCGAGCCCGACGGGCTCTGGACGACGTATCCGCCGTCCGCCGCCGTGGTCGCCGACACCGCCGAGTCGCCGGTGCCCACGGTGACGGTGGCGCCCGCGACGCCGTTGCCGTCGTTGGCGTCGAGGACCCGGCCGGTCACGACACCGCTCTTGGTGGTCCGGAAGGCGATGGACAGGCCGTCCGAGATGACCGCGGTGTTGAAGGAGTACTTGAAGGCGTCGGTCCCGGTCGCGTTCTCCACGCCGACCGTGGCCGTGGAGCCGCCCTTGATGCCGGTTCCGCCCGTGCCCTTGTAGTGGTAGGTCACGGTGCCGTCCTCGCCGATCGCCGCCGAGAAGGAGAACTTCTCGGCCTGCGCCGACCAGTGGGCCACCTCGCGCCACTCGATCACGTAACTGCGGTGCGGGGCGGTGCCGGTGACGGCGGTGAAGACGCCGGAGCCGCTGCCCGCCGCGCCGACGATCAGGTCGTCCCAGAACGGGTACAGGGCCGCGTTGGGCGTGGCCGTGCTCGGGATGTCCCCGTTGATGTCGCCGGTGTTGTTGCCGCCGAAGCTGACCGTGCCGTTCGTCCCGATCCAGGCCTGGCCGTACGTCTTCCCGTACAGCGGCAGCGGGAAGGGGAGGTCGACGCGCTCGGTGGTGTTGTCGCCGGTCAGCGCGAGCTGCCGGCTCCCCGCGGGGTACGGGCGCTCGCCCGCGGCGGCGCAGGCGTAGCCGTAGCCGTCGGTGCGCTCGGGGAGGTTCACGGCGACGGTGGTGTCGCCGCCCACGGTGGCCCTGGCCGTGCCGCCGGTGATGCACCGGGAGGGGTGGGTGGCGTTCACGTCGTAGGTGCCGTGGGGCAGGGTGACCTCGAAGCGGCCCTGCGCGTCGGTGGTCGCGGTCACCGGGGTGTCCGCGACGGTGACGGAGGCGCCCGCGGCGGGGCCGGCGGCCGAGGAGACCGTGCCGGTGAGCTTGCCGGAGGGGGCCTGGACGAGGGTGAAGTCACCGGTGGCGGTGGCGTTCTCGGTCACCTTCGCCGTCGCCGTCTGCTGTCCGTAGCCGAACTTGGCGGCGGTCAGGGTGTAGTCGCCCACCGAGAGGGCGGCGAACCCGTAGCTGCCGTCGGCCGCGGTGGTCGTCGTACGGTCGATCGGGCCGTCGGCGGTGATCCGGGCGCCCGCGACGGGCTCGCCGCTGCCGGAGCGGACCGTTCCGCCGAGGGCGCCGAGGGCGCCGCGCGGGGCGGAGTTCACGGCGGCGAGCACGTCGAGCTTGCCCTCGCCGAAGACGTTGTTGTCGGCGGGGGTGCCGCCGCACTGGCTGCTGTCCGTGTCCTGCGCGGTGCCGTCCAGCAGGGACTCGGTCTGGGCGACGTCGCCTTCGAGGGCGGGCGCGGCGGACCAGAGCAGGGCCACGGCGGCCGCGGTGTGCGGCGAGGCCATGGAGGTGCCGGAGAAGGCCTCGTACCCGCCGCCGGGCACGGAGGAGCGCACGTTCACACCGGGGGCGGCGATGTTCGGCTTGAGGATGCCGCCGGGGCCCGCGCCGCGCGAGGAGAAGGACGCGATCGCGTTGTTGATGTCGAAGGCGCCGGAGCTGTAGGAGCTCGCGTAGTCGCCGGGCGAGCCGCTGGTGGAGCAGCCCGGGCCGGAGTTCCCGTTGGAGAAGGCCGGGAAGATGCCCGCCGCACGCCAGGTGTTGACGATCTCCTGGTACCAGGTGTCGCCGCCCGAGCCGCCCCAGGAGTTGTTGACGATGTGGGGGGCGAGGTCGGGGCGCGGGTTCTGGCCGTTCAGGTCGGTCGGGGCGACGATCCACTGGCCGGAGGCGAGGAGGGAGGCCTCGGAGCAGGAGTTGGACTCGCAGCCCTTGGCGGCGATCCACTTGGCGCCGGGGGCCACGCCGATCTTGTTGGCGCCGCCGTCGTCACCGACCATGGTGCCCATGGTGTGGGTGCCGTGGTCGTTGTTGTCGCAGGGCGCGGCCGTGGAGCAGACTCCCGCCGGGTCGAACCAGTTGTGGTCGTGGTCGTAGGACCCGTCCGCGTTCTTGCCGCGGTACTGGTTGTTCACGGCCGGGTGCGTGTGGTCCACGCCGCTGTCGATGTTGGCGACGACGATGCCCTCACCGCGGACACCGAGCTGGTCCCACACCTGCGGCGCCTTGATCCGGTCGATGTTCCACTCGACGGCGTCGGCTACGGCCTTCTCCCGGCTGCCCTCGGCGGGCGCGGGGAGGGTGACCTTGTCGTCGGCGTCGATCCGGGAGACCTCGGGACGCTGGGCGAGGGTTCCGGCCAGCTTCTCGCTGCCGACGACCCGGACGGCGTTCACGATCCAGTACGAGGTGTACTCGGCCTTGGCGCCTTCCAGCGCCTTGACGACCTCGGCCTGACTGCGCGCGGCGTGGTCCTTCTTGACCCGCAGAACCGTTTCCGCTTTGGCGGCGCGGGTCTTCTGCTCACCCGCGGCGGTCAGGTCGGCTGCGCTGTCGAGGTAGACCCAGAAAACGGCCTTCGCGGATCCGTCGAGCTGGGCGCGGAGCTTGGGTTCGATCTTGCGCTCGGCCGCGCTCGGGGCGGGGCCGGGCTCCGGCGCGGCGGCGGCGACGCCCGCGCCGAGGGGGAGGAGCAGGACCGAACTGAGAGCGGCGAGCGCCGCGCGTAAGGGTCGTCTGTTGCGTTGGGCCACGTGTGGTCTCCTCGGACGCCGTGTGCAGGATGTGCGGAAAGGGCGTGCGTGACGTGCGCGGGTCATGGTGGAGGAGTAGTCATGGCCATTACAAGAGGGCCAAACCGGCCGTGTTCCGGCCCCGGCGGCCCGGGCCCGGAACCACCGCCAGGCACCCCCGCGCCGCCGGATCGCCCGGACGCACCCCGGCCGCCGGGTGGCTGGACCGGGCCGTGCGCGCCAGCCTGAAGTCATGACCGCGACGCCCGGCGAACCCGCCTCCACCCCCGGTGTGCCCGAGACGCCGGGCCCGCGCTCCGGCGCCGGCCCCGGGCCGGACCCCGGCGGCGGGGTACGGCTGGGCACCGCACGGGGCCGGTGGATCGTGCTGACCACCGTGCTCGGGTCGAGCATGGCGCTGCTGGACTCGACCGTGGTCAACGTCGCGCTCCCCCGCATCGGCGAGGACCTCGGCGCCGACCTGGCCGTCCTGCAGTGGACCGTCAACGCCTATCTGCTGACCCTGGCCGGATTGATCCTGGTCGGCGGGGCGCTCGGCGACCGTTTCGGACGCCGCCGGATCTTCGTGCTGGGCGTGGTCTGGTTCGCCGTCGGCTCGCTGCTGTGCGGCCTCGCGCCGAACGCCGGGGTCCTGATCGGCGCCCGGGCCCTCCAGGGCATCGGAGGAGCGCTGCTGACGCCCGGCTCCCTCGCCCTGATCCAGGGCTCGATCCACCCCGAGGACCGCGCCCGCGCGGTGGGCCTGTGGTCGGGGCTGGGCGGTGTGGGCGCGGCCGTGGGGCCGTTCCTCGGTGGCTGGCTGGTGGACGGGCCCGGCTGGCGCTGGGTGTTCCTGCTGAACGTGCCGTTGGCCGCGCTGTGCGTCCCGGTGGCGCTGCGGCACGTACCGGAATCGCGGGATCCGCAGGCGCACGGGCGGTTCGACGTGCTCGGCGCGGTACTCGGCGCGGGGGCGCTGGCGCTGCTCACCTACGCCCTGATCGAGGCCCGGGCCGGAACCGCGCTGGTGGTGGCCGCCACGACCGGCGGGGTCGTACTGGCCGCGCTGTTCGTATGGGTGGAGCGCAGACGCGCGGACCCCATGGTGCCGCCGCAGATCTTCGCCTCCCGGCAGTTCACGGCCGTCAACCTGGTCACCCTGTTCGTCTACGCGGCCTTCGGCGGTTTCTTCTTCCTCGTCGTCCTCCAGCTCCAGGTGGTCTCCGGCTACTCGGCACTGGGCGCCGGGGCCGCGCTGCTGCCCACGACCGTGCTGATGCTGCTGCTGTCGGCCCGGTCCGGGCAGCTCGGTGAGCGGATCGGCCCGCGCCTCCCGCTCACGGTGGGGCCGCTGCTGTGCGCCGCCGGGACGCTGCTCATGCTGCGGGTGGGGCCGCAGGCCTCGTACGTCCGGGACGTGCTGCCCGCGATGCTGGTGATGGGGCTGGGCATGGTGGCCCTGGTGGCCCCGCTGACCTCGGCCGTCCTGGCCTCGGTGGACCCCGGCCGGGCGGGCCTGGCCAGCGGGATCAACAACGCCGCGGCGCGCGCGGCCGGGCTGCTCGCGGTGGCGGCGCTGCCCCTGCTGTCCGGGATGGGGCCGGAGGCGTACCGCTCGGCGGACCAGTTCGACGCCTCCTTCGACCGGGCCATGCCCTGGTGCGCGGGGATGCTCGTGGCCGGCGCCGCCGTGGCCTGGGCGACCGTACGGACTCCCGCGCCCGGCGGGTTCCATCCGGAGTGCCGTACGCACTGCTCGATGGCCTCGCCGCCGCTCGAACCCTCCCAGGCCGAACCTCCGCCGGCCCGCCCCACGCCGGGCGGGCCGCCCCCGCCGACGAATCCACGGTGAGGCACCGGACCCCGGGCACACCATGTGCTGGAGCGCGACGGCCGATCTGACGGCGGGTGCGGTCATCACCGCCGTGGGACTCGTGTGCGTGGTCCGGGTGCGGCGGGCCCGTGACCTGCCCGTCGCCGCGCTGCCGCTGCTGCTCGGCGCGCACCAGATGGTGGAGGCCGCCGTCTGGAACTCGGGCAGCGGCTGCTCCCCGGCGGCCACGGCCTGGGTGGTCATCGCCATGCCCCTGCTGGCGGTGTGGGTGCCGCTCGGGGTGCTCCTCGCATCCGGACCCGGGGCCGGGCGGCGCCTGCGGGTGCCGCTGGCGGCCGGTCTCGCCACCGCCGCGTTCCTCTCGTACTGCCTGGCCACCCGGACGGTGACCGCCGAGATCCGGGGCCGCACGATCGGGTACGGGGTGGACGTCCCGTACCTGCCGCTGGTCCTCGCGGGCTATCTGGGCGCGACGCTCGGCGCGCTGCTGCTCGCCGGTGACCGGCGGCTGCGCCTGCTCGGGGCGGTGCTGGCCGCCGGAGCGGTGCTCTGCGCGGCGCTGTGGCGGCTGGAATTCGCCTCCACCTGGTGCGCCTTCGCCGCCGTGGCATCCCTGCTGGTCCTGGGCTGGGTACGCCGCCGGGAGCCCGCCGACTCTGTGACGTGATCGGCCGAAAGTTACGAAGTTACCTAGAGGTATGTAGTGACTTCACAAGCGGGCGGCAGTAGAACTCGTTCCCATTCAGCCGAGAGTGAGGAACGTCACATGAGCGAAAATGGCGTGCCCAGAACCGGTTCCAATGGGCTTTCCCGTCGGGGATTCATCGCTAGAACAAGTTCCATCCTGGGCTCCGCCGTGCTGGCCGGTCAGGTCACCGCGGCACACGCTCAGGCAGCCACCGCCACCGCCACCACCGCCGCGATCGACGACGGGGCCCGCGTCCCGGTCCTGGTGATCGGCACCGGCTACGGCGGATCCGTCGCGGCCCTGCGCCTGGCCCAGGCAGGCGTCGACGTGCACATGGTCGAGATGGGCATGGCCTGGGACACCCCCGGCACCGACGGAAAGATCTTCGCCCACACGACCAGCCCCGACTACCGCTCCTACTGGCTGCGCACCAGGACCAAGGCGCCGCTCAGCAACTTCCTCGGATTCCCGATCGACAAGAACGTCCCCAAGTACACGGGCATCCTCGACGCCGAGGAGATGGGCGGCATCATCGTCTATCAGGGCCGCGGGGTCGGCGGCGGCTCGCTCGTCAACGGCGGCATGGCGGTCACGCCGAAGCGGCAGAACTTCTCCTCCGTACTGCCCTCGGTCGACGCCGGCGAGATGTACGACACCTACTACCCCCGCGCCAACGCCGGCCTCGGGGTCGGCCTCATCGACCCGGCCTGGTTCGACACCGTGGACTGCTACCAGTACGCCCGCGTCGGGCGCAAGCACGCCCAGCGCTCCGGCTTCCCCTTCGTCTTCGTCCCGGACGTGTACGACTGGGACTACATGGAGCAGGAGGCGGCCGGCACGGTCCCCAAGTCGGCGGTCAGCGGCGAGATCCTCTACGGCAACAACTACGGCAAGAAGTCGCTCCAGCAGACCTACATCGCGGCGGCCAAGGCCACCGGCCGGGTCACCATCTCCCCCCTGCACCAGGTCACTTCGGTGGCCCCCGCCGCCGGCGGCGGCTACACCGTGAGCATCAGCCAGCTCAACACCGAAGGCACCGTCACGGCCTCCAAGACCGTGACCTCCGACCGGGTGTTCTTCGCTGCCGGCAGCGTCGGCACCAGCAAGCTGCTGGTCAAGCTGAAGGCCACCGGCGTACTGCCCGCCCTGAACGACGAGATCGGCAAGGGCTGGGGCGACAACGGCAACGTCATGTGCGGCCGCGCCAACCACATGTGGGACCCGACCGGCAAGGTGCAGGCCTCCATCCCCTGCGGCGGCATCGACAACTGGGACGCGGGCGGCGCCTTCGCCGAGGTGGCACCCCTGCCCACGGGGATCGAGACCTACGCCTCCTTCTACCTGTCCATCACCAAGAACCCGCACCGCGCCCAGTTCTCCTGGAACGCGGCGGCGGGCAAGGTCGACCTCAACTGGCAGACGGCGTGGAAGCAGCCGTCCATCGACATGGCCAAGTCCATCTTCGACAAGATCAACAAGAAGGAGGGGACGATCTACCGGACCGACCTCTTCGGCACCAACAAGATCTGGGGCGACCACCTCACCTACCACCCCCTCGGCGGCGCGGTACTGAACAAGGCCACCGACAACTACGGGCGGCTGCACGGCTACACCGGCCTGTACGTGATCGACGGAGCGCTGATCCCCGGCAACACCAGCGTCAACCCGTTCGTCACCATCACGGCGCTCGCCGAACGGAACATCGAGAAGATCATCGCCACCGACCTGTAGCCCTCGCCCGGCGCAGTGAAACCGGGGCCGATCGGATGCACCGAACGGCCCCGGACCCATGTGCCGTACCCCCGGACCCGTGCTCAGTGACCCGGCAGCACGCAGACGCTGTCGAGGCCGAGGACGTGGTTGAGGCGGCCGAACGCCAGCCAGGAACCGATGCTCATCGTCAGCTCCACGATCTCGAGCTGGCTGTAGTGCGCGGTCATCCGCTCCCAGAACTCGTCGTCGAGACCGTGGTGGTCGAGGGTGTACCGCTCGGCGTACTCCGCGGCCAGCCGGGTGCGGTCGTCGAAGGCATCGGTGGTGCGCCACTCGGTGACCGCTTCGGAGAACTCCTCCTCGACCTTCTCCCCCTCCCGTTCGGTGCGCCAGTCGAGGCAGAAGACGCACCCGTTGATCTGCGCGACGCGCAGCCGGGCGGCCTCGAACTCGCGCAGCCCCAGGGTGGTGTGGGCGTACACCGACAGGGAGAAGTTGGCGGCGGCCATGCCGATACCGGGGACCAGGTCGCCCCATACGTACTCGATCGGGTGCTGGCCTTCGGGGATGTCGATCCTCATGACGTCTTCCTTCCGAGTTTGCCGATGGCGGGGCGCAGCGGGATGTCGAGGGCGTCGTAGAGACCGGGCTCCGCCTCGGTGAGCCAGTCGATGGCGCCCACCAGACGTCCGACAGCAGTGGCGTTGCCGCCCGCGGAGCGGTTCTCGCCCTCGTCGGTGGCCTCGATGGTGACCTCGATGCGGGGCCGGCCCTCGATGACGACCCGGTGGGCGCCGTCGCCCCCGTCGGGGGGTGCCGGCCAGTCCGGTGCGCAGGAAGCGTGGATGCGGGTGACGTGCTCGATGACGATGCGGGGCTCGCCCCCGACGATGCCCTGCACCTCGAAGCGGATGGCGCCCTGGGTGCCGGCCTCGAACGCACCCATCGTCCTGGTGGTGACGGTGGTGTCGAGCGCACGGCGGTCCGAGGTCTCGCGGATCTCGTCCAGTTCGACGCCGAGGGCCCGGGCCATCATGCGTATCTGCCCGCCCCACACCATGGTCGGGACCGAGGGCATGAGCATCATCGGCTCGTAGTCCATGGGCTGGCCCATGCCGACGAGGTAGCGGACGGAGTCGGGCTGGTCGTAGGTGGAGTAGTCGAATATCTCCTGGCAGCGGATGACGTCGACGGTGGTCCCCAGGCCGCTGAGGAGCAGCGGGAGTACGTCGTTGCCCCAGCCGGGGTCGACGCCGGAGGCGAAGAGCGAGCCGCCGCCCTCCGCGATGGCGGCCAGGACCGGATCGCGGAACTCGGGCGGGGCGTTGCGGTGGTCGTAGAGCGGGTAGAGGGCGGGACTGACGACCACGGCGCCGGACCGCAGGGCCCGGGTGATGTCGGCGAGGGCGTCGTCGGGGCGGACGTCCCCGGAGGCCGCGTACACCACGGCCTGCGGGCGGGAGGCCAGGACGGCCTCGATGTCGTCGGTGGCCGCGACCCCCAACGGGTGGTCGAGTCCGCCGAGTTCGCCCGCGTCGCGGCCGACCTTGGCTGGATTGTGGACGATGACGGCGGTGAGTTTCAGCGCGGGATGGGCCTCGACGGCGCGGATGGCCAGACGGCCGACGTTGCCGGTGCCCCAGACAACCGTGGAAATCATGCGCGGAGGGTAGCGACAGGACCTGCATGTTTCCAGAAGCAGACCGGCCCGGAGTGCGGGGGCGTGGAACCGGGGAGGGCGGGGCCGCCCTCAGGTCACTGGTTCTCGGCGCCCAGCACGAAGAGGAGGTAGACGAAGAAGGCGAAGAGGTGGCCGACGAACAAGTAGGCGATCAGCCGGATCACCAGGCCGCGCGGGAACTTGGACTCGATGCGCGACCGTACGGTGGCGGGCGCTTCCTCGGACACGGGTGACACGTCGTTCTCTCCCTGGGACACGGGTACGGCTCCTCGGCTATCGGTGCTGCGTGGTGGCGGCCGTGCCGAGGCACAGCCCGGCGAGGCTGCTCTGCAGCAGGGTGTGGACGAACAGCAGGTCGGCTCCGCCGGGGCCGGCCGCGCCGATCCGGTGCGGGGTGAGCGAGTCGAAGTGCGCGCTGTCCCCGGGCTCCAGCAGGTACTCGGTCTCCCCCAGGTGCAGCCGCAGCCGCCCCTTCAGTACGTACAGCCACTCCTCGCCGGGGTGTACGCGGACCAGTTCGCCCTGGCTGCGGCCGTGCGGGACGTGGACGCGCAGCGCCTGCATCCCGCGGCCGGAGCCGCCGGCCTGCCAGTACGTCCACCCGTCGGCCTCCCGGGCGCCCGGACCTCCGGCCCGCACGATGGGATCGGCGACGGCAGGGGTCTCACCGAGCAGCTCGGAGACGGTCGTGCCGTAGGTGCGGGCGAGCCCCAGCAGGAGCGGCAGCGAGGGCTGGCGGCGGCCGGTCTCCAGGCGGGACAGGTGGGCGGGCGAGAGACGGGCGCGTGCGGCGGCGGCCTCCAGGGTGAGCCCGGTGCGGCGGCGCAGTTCGCGCAGCTGCGGGGCGACGGTGGGCAGCTCCTCGGCGCCGAGGTCGGTGCCGGGGCCTTCGCTCTGGCCTTCGCTCTGGCCTTCGCTCTGCCCTTCGCTGTGGCCTTCGCTCTGGCCCGGCCTGCGGCCGGGACCGCTCGCGGGCGGGTCGGCCTCTTCTCGGCCGAGGGTGGGACCGGTTGTCATGCCCCGATTGAGCCAGAAACTTGCCCCGGCGGCAATCCGCCTTGCCTCAGAGGCAAAGTCAGTCGGCGCTCCGCTGTCCCAGTACGGTCTCCACCGTATCGGCCTGCTCCGCGCTCTTGTCCGGGCGGTGCCTGAGCACCCGGGCGAAGCGCAGGGCGACCCCCGCCGGATAGCGCGGGGAGCGCTGGAGGCCGTCGTAGGCGACCTCCACCACCAGCTCGGGCCGCACCCGCACGGTGAACCCGTCGTCGGAGGTCGCGAGCGCCGTCAGCCGGGCGGTCTGCCAGCGCAGCATCTCGTCCGTGAGCCCCTTGAAGGTCTTCCCCAGCATGGCGTGCGTACCGTCGGCGGCCCTGGCCCCCAGGTGCAGGTTCGACAGGAGGCCGGTGCGCCGCCCGTGGCCCCATTCGGCGGCGAGCACCACCAGGTCCAGGGTGTGCACGGGCTTCACCTTGAGCCAGTGCCTGCCGCGCCGGCCTGCCGCGTAGGCCGAGTCCAGCGCCTTGACCACGACGCCCTCGTGGCCGCGGCGCAGCGTGGCGGCCCAGAACTCCTCGGCCTCGGCCGCCTGCGCCGCCGGGTCCTCGACCACGAGCCTGCGGACCCGGGCGGTCTCGGGCACCAGGGCGGCGAGGGCGGCGTACCGCTCGCTGACCGGGAGGTCGAGGAGGACCTCCTCCCCGGCGGCCAGGACGTCGAAGAAGTACGGGACGACGGGCAGCGTGCGCCGGGCGGTCACCACGTCGAGCCGGGAGCCGACGCGGCTCGCCACCTCCTGGAAGGGCACCGGGCGCCCGTCCGCCGTCTGCCCGATCACCTCGCCGTCGAGGATGAACCGCTCCCCCGGCAGCGTCCGGGCGAGCTCGGCCACTTCCGGCAGCCGTCCGGTGATCTCGTCCAGGGAGCGCGTGTACACCCGTACGTCGTCCCCCTCGCGGTGGACCTGGACCCGGATGCCGTCGAGCTTCTCCTCCACGGCGCAGGGCCCGAGCAGGGCCAGCGCCTCGCCCACCGACTTGGCGGTGTGGGCCAGCATGGGCTGGACGGGCTGTCCGACGCGCAGGGTGAATCCGCCGAGCGCCTGCGCGCCCCCGGCCAGCACGGCCGCGCCGACCCGGGGCAGCGAGCCGTCGAGCATCACGGCCCGGCGCAGCTCGGCGGCGGGCACCCCGGCGGCCGCGGCCACGCCCTCCAGGGCGACCGCGTCGAGCGCGCCCTGGCGGACCTCCCCCGACAGCAGGCTGCGCAGGAAGGCCTGCTCGGCCTCGGTGGCAGCGCCCAGCAGGCTGTCGATGATCCCGCTGCGCCGGGCCGCGGCCCCGGCGCCCGCGACGGCTGCGAGTTCGGTCACCGCCCGGTCCACGTCCCGGACGGTCAGGGTGGGCTCCGGCGCGGGTGCGCTCTGCCGGCCGAGGGCGCGCCAGCCGATGCCGGGGCGGCCCTGCGGGAGGCGCCCGGCGAGGTAGGAGATCACCAGGCCGGCCTCCTCGGGCGGAGTCGCGGCGAAGAGTTCCGCGAGCAGGGCCGTCTTGCGGGACCGGGCGGAGGTGTCGGCGACCTCCCTGGACACGCGCGCGAGTTCGGCCAGCAGCATGCGGCCATCCTCCCGCCGCAGGGCGTACCCCGCAGGTCGGGGCGCCTGGGGCGGGCCTTTCGGATCTTGCCGGGCCCGCGTGCACCGGCTGCCGACGCGCCTCTTCTCCGGCGGGCGGCTGCCCGTGTACCGCGGACGCGGTATGCGGCGCGCCCCCGCGTAGTCCTCGGGAAGGTGGGGACATCCCCCTTGCGGCGCTCGGGCGCGGGGCACCGGGCGTTTAGGGTTTCCGTATGAAGCTCCGACTGCCCCGGCGCCGCCGAGACCGTCTCCTCGCGGGGGCCGCCGCGCTCGCCGTCGTCGCGGGGGCCGGTACGTGGACGGCCGCGGCCGCCTCCGACGACGCGCCGGCCGTGCACCGCCAGGACCACATGCTGAACATGCCCGGCTCGGACGGGCCGGACGTCGCCGTCGACACCTCCTACTTCACGGCGGGCGGCACGCAGAAACGTCCCGCTGTGCTCCTCGGGCACGGTTTCGGCGGCAGCAAGGACGATGTCCGTGCCCAGGCCGAGCGGCTGGCCCGCGACGGATACGCCGTACTGACCTGGTCGGCGCGCGGCTTCGGCCGCTCCGGCGGCCAGATCGGCCTGAACGATCCCGCGTACGAGGTCAAGGACGTCTCCCGCCTCGTGGACTGGCTCGCGGCCCGCCCCGAGGTACGGCTCGACGCGGACGGCGACCCGCGCGTCGGCGTGTCCGGGGGCTCCTACGGCGGTGCGATCTCGCTGCTCGCCGCCGGCTACGACCGGCGGGTGGACGCCATCGCCCCGCAGATCACCTACTGGAACCTGACGGACTCCCTCTTCCCCGGCGGCGTCTTCAAGAAGCTGTGGGCCGGGATCTTCTTCACCTCCGGCTCCGCCGGGGTCATGCAGCCCGGGCAGCCCGCACAGCAGGGGGCGCGGGCCGCCGATCCGGCGGCCGCCACCGGCTGCGGGCGCTTCCAGCCCGAGCTCTGCGCGATGTACGAGCGGGTCGCGGTGGCCGGGAAGCCCGACCCCGAGGCCCGTGCGCTGCTGGAGCAGCGCAGTCCCTCGGCCGTCGGCGAGCAGATCAAGGTGCCGACCCTCATCGTGCAGGGCCAGGACGACTCGCTCTTCCCGCTGGACCAGGCCGATGCCATGGCCAAGGCCATCGCGGCGAACGGCGCGCCGGTCTCCGTGGACTGGGCGGCGGGCGGGCACGACGGCGGCGAGCGCGAGGCGGGCCGGGTCGAGGCCCGGGTGACGGCCTGGTTCGACCGCTACCTCAAGGAGGGCGGGGCCGACGGGGGCACGGACACCGGCCCGGCGTTCCGGGTCTCCCGCTCCGGCGGCATCGATTCCACCGACGGCGAGGTGCAGCTGCGCGGCGCGAGCGGCGAGCGGTATCCCGGGCTCACGTCCGGCCCGCGCGAGTTCGCCCTGACGGGACGCGAGCAGACCTTCGCCAATCCGGCGGGCGGCGCGCCCCCCGCGCTGTCCGCCCTGCCCGGCATCGGCGGCCAGCTCGCCGCCTTCGGCGCCGGGCTCTCGCTGGACTTCCCGGGGCAGAACGCGCGGTTCGAGTCGGAGCCCCTGGACAAGGACGTACGGATCACCGGCACCCCGACCGTCACCCTGAACGTGAGGTCGACAGCCGCGGACGGCAGCGCCGTGCTGTTCGGCAAGGTGTACGACGTCGGACCGGACGGACGCCAGCAGGTGCTGCCCCATCAGCTGGTCGCCCCCGTACGGGTGGAGGACGCCCAGCAGGGCAAGGCCGTCGAGCTCAGGCTTCCCGCGATCGACCACGCCGTGGAGGCCGGGCACCGGCTGCGGCTGGTCGTCGCCGCCACCGACCTCGGTTACGCGAGCCCGGCCGCCCCGGCCGCCTACACGGTCTCGGCGCAGGGCCCGCTGGCCGTCCCCGTCGCCGCGGGCGTACGGACCGCCTCCGCCGGGCTGCCCGCCTGGAGCTGGGGGCTGCCGCTGGGAGCGGCCGCGCTGGCCGCCGCGCTGCTCGGGATCCGCCGGACCCGCCCGGGGGCCGCGGGGGCACGGGGCGGGGCGGCGCAGCCGGACCCCGCGCTGGCCGGCGTACCGCTGGAGATCACGGGACTGACGAAGCGGTACGCGAAGGCGCAGGACCGGTACGCGGTGCGGGACCTGTCGTTCCGCGTGGAGAAGGGGCAGGTGCTGGGGCTGCTCGGGCCCAACGGCGCGGGCAAGACCACCACCCTGCGGATGCTGATGGGGCTGATCTCGCCGGACGCCGGGGAGATCCGGGTGTTCGGTCACGCGGTGCGCGCCGGGGCTCCGGTGCTGTCGCGGGTCGGGGCCTTCGTGGAGGGCGCAGGGTTCCTGCCGCACCTGACGGGCCGGGCCAATCTGGAGCTGTACTGGCAGGCCACCGGCCGGCCCGCCGAGGACTCGCACATGGCGGAGGCCCTGGAGATCGCCGGGCTCGGCGACGCGCTGGAGCGCGCCGTGCGCACGTACTCGCAGGGCATGCGCCAGCGGCTCGCGATCGCGCAGGCCATGCTCGGGATGCCGGACCTGCTGATCCTCGACGAGCCGACGAACGGTCTGGACCCGCCGCAGATCCGGGAGATGCGGGACGTGATGATCCGCTACGCGGCGGGCGGCCGGACGGTCATCGTCTCCAGCCACCTGCTGTCGGAGGTGGAGCAGTCCTGCACGCACCTGGTCGTCATGGACCGCGGCCGGCTCGTGCAGGCGGGCGAGGTCGCCGAGATCACCGGCGGCGGGGACACCCTGCTGGTCACGCTGGCGGAACCGGTGGACGAGGTGGGCGTCGAGAAGGTGGCGGCGCTGGAAGGAGTGGGTGCCGTGGTGGCCTCCCCGGAAGGGCTGCTGGTGCGGCTCGAAGGCGCGACGGCCGCGGGGCTGATCGCCGAACTCGTACGGCTGGAGGTGCCGGTGACCGGAGTGGGGCCGCACCGCCGGCTGGAGGACGCGTTCCTCACCCTGATCGGAGGTCCGGCGTGAGCGCCGTGCAGGAGGTGGCCCCGGGCTACCGGGCGAGCCGTACGCTGCCGCTGCGCGTGGAGGCGCTGAGGCAGTGGCGTCGGCGGCGGACGCTGGTGATGGGCGGGGTGCTGGCCGCGCTGCCCTTCATCCTGATGATCGCGTTCGCGGTGGGCGGCGGGCCGGGCAGCGGGGACGGCGGGAACGGCCGGATCACCCTGATCGACACGGCCACGGCGTCGGGTGCGAACTTCGCCGCGACCTGCCTGTTCGTCTCGGCGGGCTTCCTGCTGGTGGTGCCGGTGGCCCTGTTCTGCGGGGACACGGTGGCCTCGGAGGCCAGCTGGTCCTCGCTGCGCTACCTGCTGGCCTCGCCGGTGCCGCGGGCGCGGCTGCTGTGGAGCAAGCTGGTGGTGGCGCTGGGCTTCAGCCTGGCGGCGATGGTGCTGCTGCCGGTGGTGGCGCTCGCGGCGGGCACGGCCGCGTACGGCTGGGGGCCGCTGAAGCTCCCGGCCGGCGGGGCGCTCACCGCCGGGGACACGGTCCCGCGGCTGGCCCTCGCGGTCGCCTTCGTCTTCGTGTCGCAGCTGGTCACGGCCGGTCTGGCGTTCTGGCTGTCCACGCGGACGGACGCGCCGCTGGGCGCGGTCGGCGGGGCGGTGGGGCTGACGATCGTGGGCAACGTGCTGGACGCGGTGACCGCACTCGGCTCCTGGCGCGAGTTCCTGCCGGCGCACTGGCAGTTCGCGTGGGCCGACGCCTTGCAGCCGCAGCTGGAGTGGGGCGGGATGGTCAAGGGGACGGCGGTGTCGGTGTCGTACGCGCTGGTGCTGTTCGCGCTCGCCTTCCGGGGGTTCTCCCGCAAGGACATCGTCTCCTGATGCCCGTTCTGCGGGGGAACCCCCGGAAGGGAGCGGTCTGCTGACGGCTCCCTACGGAAGCGGGAGCACGCGTACGGGTGAGCCGTCGAGGAAGGCACGGATGTCCTCGACGGCTTCGCCGTAGTACGTGGCGTAGTTGGACCGTGTGACATAGCCCAGGTGGGGCGTCGCCAGCAGGCGGGGCGCGGTGCGCAGCGGGTGGTCGCGCGGCAGCGGTTCGACGTCGAAGACGTCGATGCCCGCGCCCGCGATGGTGCCCGCGTGCAGGGCCTTGAGCAGTGCGTCCTGGTCGACGATGGCGGCCCGGGAGGTGTTGACCAGGTAGGCGCTCGGGCGCATCAGGGCCAGTTCGGCGGCGCCGATCAGGCTGCGGGTGCGCTCGCCGAGCGCGAGGTGCACGGAGACGAAGTCGCTGCCGGCGAGGAGTTCGTCCTTGGACGCGGCGCGTGCGACGCCCACCTCTGCCGCCCGCTCCGCGGTGAGGTTCTGGCTCCAGGCCACCACGTCCATGCCGAAGGCGAGCCCGACCTGGGCGACCCGGCTGCCGATCTTGCCGAGGCCGAGCAGACCGAGCCGGCTGCCGTGCAGGTCGGCGCCGATCGTGCTCTGCCAGGGGCCCTCCGTGCGCAGGGCGGTGTTCTCCGTGACGGTGCCGCGGGCCAGCCCGAGCAGCAGGGCCCAGGTCAGCTCGACGGGCGGGGTGGAGGAGCTGCCGGTGCCGCAGACGGTGACGCCGTTGCGCGTGGCGGCCGCGTAGTCGATCACCGAGTTCCGCATGCCGCTGGCGACGAGCAGCTTGAGCCGGGGCAACCGGTCGAGCAGGGAGGCCGGGAAGGCGATCCGCTCGCGGAGCGTGACGACGATGTCGAAGTCGGCCAGGCGCGCGGCGAGCCGGTCCTCGTGGGAGAGGTGGTCGGTGTACGTGACCACCTCCACCCGGCCCGCGAGCGGGGACCAGTCGGCGAGGGTGGTCGCCGCCCCTTGGTAGTCGTCGAGGACCGCGCAGCGCAGCAGGTCCGTCACGCGGCCACGCCCGGCGCCACCGCGTCGATCTCGGCGAGCAGTTCGGGTTCCAGCGGGCGGTCGGCGACGGCCGCGTTGGCGCGTACCTGCTCGGCGGAGGTGGCTCCGGCGATGACGGAGGCGCAGCCGGGCTGCGCGGAGAGCCAGCCGATGGCGAGTTCGAGGACACTGCGGCCGTGCTTGTCGGCGAGCGCGGCCAGTGCTTCGACCACGTCGAGCCGCTCCTCGGTGAGGTACGCGTCGCGGCCTTCGAGGCGGGAGCCGGGCGGGACGGGCGCGCCGCGGCGGATCTTGCCGGTCAGCAGGCCGTTGGCGAGGGGGAAGTAGGGGAGCACGCCGACGCCGTAGTGCAGGGCGGCCGGCACCAGTTCGCGTTCGGCCGAGCGCTCCAGCAGGGACCACTCGTTCTGTGCCGACACGAAGGGCGCCGCGCCGGTCTCGCGGGCGACGTGGGCGGCTTCGGCGAGCTGCCAGCCGGTGAGGTTCGAGTGGCCGATGTAACGGATCTTCCCCTCCGCGACCAGCTCGGTGAGGGCAACCAGCGTCTCCGCCACGGGGGTGGCCGGGTCGGGGCTGTGCAGCTGGTAGAGGTCGATGTGGTCGGTCTCCAGGCGGCGCAGGGACTCTTCGACGGCCCGCCGGACGTACGCGCGGCCGCCACGGGAGCCGGCTGCGGGCCCGTACTGCATGTCCACCCCGGCGAAACCGAACTTGGTGGCGAGGACGACCTGGTCGCGGCGGCCCTTGAGGGCCTGGCCGAGGTGGCGCTCGGAGCCGCCGCGGCCGCCGTAGATGTCGGCGGTGTCGAGGAGGGTGATGCCCGTGTCGAGGGCGGCGTCGACGACCGCGCGGGTGGCCGCGGCGTCGAGGCGGCTGCCGAAGTTGTTGCAGCCGAGACCGATGGCGGAAACCTGCAGACCTGAATTGCCCAGGGAGAGATAGCGCATGTGTTTCATGCCTCCGCACTTGTGTGGTGCCTGACTGATCGTCGGGTCAGTCTAAAAGAGGTCCGCGAGGCGCCGGCCGAGGGCCCGGCCCCTCCCCACCAGGGCGGCCGCGAGGCCGGGGTCGGGTGGGTTCGGTGGGGCCGAGCCGAGCCGGATCAGATCCGATCAGATCAGGCGGGCGGCTCCCGCCGACGGGGCGGCCGCCGTGATGCGGGGCGGCGCGTAGCCCGCCTCGCGGAAGGCCCTCGCCACGGCCCGGCCCACCTCCGGCTCGGCGTCCGCGTCGATCAGGGCCAGCGCCGAGCCGCCGAATCCGCCGCCCGTCATGCGGGAGCCGTACGCGCCCGCCGCGTCGGCCGTGGCCGCCGCCAGGTCCAGTTCCGGGCAGGACACCTCGTAGTCGTCGCGCAGCGAGGCGTGCCCCTCCGTGAGCAGCGGGCCCGTCTCGCGCAGCCGCCCGGCCCGCAGCAGTTCCTCGATCCGTACGACCCGCTCGTTCTCGGTGACGACGTGCCTGACCCGTCTGCGCTGTACCGGGTCGCCGAGGCGGGCCAGCGCCTGCTCCAGTCCTTCGTACGGGAGGTCGCGCAGGGCGGGCAGGCCGAGGGCCGCGGCCGCCTCGTGGCAGGAGGTCCTGCGCTGCGCGTAGGCGCCGTCGGCCAGGTCGTGCTTGACCCGGGTGTCGATGACGAGGAGGCGCAGGCCCGCCGCCGCGCAGTCGAAGGGGATGTGGCGCTGTTCGAGGCTGCGGGTGTCCAGGTGGAGGGCGTGGCCGTCGGTGGCGCAGGCGGAGGCCATCTGGTCCATGACCCCGCAGGGGACGCCGACGTAGGCGTTCTCCGCGCGCCGGGCGAGCGCTGCCAGTTCGGGCCGGGTGAGCGGCAGCCCGTACAGGTCGGTGAGCGCCAGGGTGGTGGCCACTTCCAGCGCCGCGGAGGAGGACAGGCCCGCCCCCGTCGGCACGTCGGAGCGGATCCACAGATCGGCGCCGCTGACCGGAAGCTCAGCGTCCAGCAGGGCCCACACCACCCCGGCCGGGTAGGCGGCCCAGCCGTCGGCGCCCTGCGGGGGGTGCGCCGGATCGAGGGCGGAGAGGTCGAGGGTCACCACCCCGGAGGGGACGTCGGCGGAGTGGACCCTGAGGATCCGGTCAGTGCGCCGGGCCGCGGCCACCTCGGTCCGCTGGGGCAGGGCGAAAGGCAGGGCGAAGCCGTCGTTGTAGTCGGTGTGTTCGCCGATCAGGTTGACCCGGCCCGGGGCCGCCCAGACCCCCTCGGGCGGGTACCCGTACAGCTCCCGGAAACCGTGCGCCGCCGCGTTCACCGGCCCGCCACCTCCCGCAGCCGTGCGGCCGCGTCCTCGGGCCGTACGTCGTTCATGTAGGCCTCCATCCCGGATTCGGTCCCGGCGAGGTACTTCAGCTTGTCGGCGGTGCGCCGGACCGTGAACAGCTCCAGGTGGAGCGCGAAATCGGCGCGGCCCTCACCCGCCGGGGCCTGGTGCCAGGCGGAGATGTACGGGGTCGGGTCGGGCCGGTCGAAGAGCCGGTCGAAGCGGCGCAGCAGCTCCAGGTAGACCCGGGGGAACTCGGCCCGGGCCGCGTCGCCCAGGGCGGGCAGGTCGGGGACCCGGTGGTGCGGGTAGAGGTGGACCTCGTAGGGCCAGCGGGCGGCGTACGGCACGAAGGCCGTCCAGTGCTCCGCTTCGAGGACGACGCGGGTGCCTTCGGCCCGCTCGGCGGCCAGGACCTCCTCGAAGAGGTTGCCTCCGGTGCGCGCGCGGTGGGCGGCGACGGTGGCGAGCATCCGGGTGGTGCGGGAGGTGACGAAGGGGAAAGCGTAGATCTGCCCGTGCGGATGCGCGAGGGTGACGCCGATCTCGGTGCCCCGGTTCTCGAAGCAGTAGACCTGCCTGACGCCCTGCTGGGCGGAGAGTTCGGCGGTGCGGTCGGTCCAGGCGGCCAGCACCAGCGCGGCGCGCTCCTCGTCGAGTTCGGCGAAGGAGGTGCGGTGGTCGGGGGTGAAGCAGATGACCTCGCAGCGGCCGGTGTCCCCGGCGAGGGAGGGGAAACGGTTCTCGAAGACGGCCACCTCGTAGTCGGGGGCCGGGATCTCGCTCGCGCGCCCCTCGGTGGACGGGCACAGCGGGCAGGCGTCGGCGGGCGGGTGGTAGGTGCGGCCCTGGCGGTGCGAGGCGATGACGACGGCGTCGCCGAGCAGCGGGTCTCGGCGCACCTCGGAGGCGCCCTGGGCCGGGGCCGCGCCGAGCGGCCGGGTGTCTGGGAAGGCGCGGGCCGCGCCGTCGTCGGTGTCGTAGTAGAGGATCTCGCGGCCGTCGGCGAGGCGGGTGCTCGTGCGCTTCACGTGAGGATCCTCTCCTACTGGAGGGTGACGACCGTGGGCCGGCCCAGGTCGGGCTGGTCCAGCAGGGGCAGTCCGGTGCCGGGGCGTTCCAGTTCGAGGACGATGATCTCGTTCTGGCCGGTCCGCCACAGGGGCCCGGGCGCGTAGAGGGTGCTCTGCGGGCCGCGCGGGGTGTCGTAGTGGCCGAGGAGGAACCCGTTGAGCCAGACCAGCCCGGTCCCCCAGCCCGACACGTCGAGGAATCCGTCGGCGGGGGCATGCTCGGGGGCGTGGGTGAAGCGGTGGAAGGCGGGCCGGCCGGTCTCCGCCGGGGCGGTGCCTGCCGCGGCGGGTGGCGCCGCTGTGGCCGGCGGTGCTGCGGCCGGCGGTGCTACGGCGGGCGCCGCTGCGGCCGGCGCTGCTGTGGCCGGCGCTGCTGCCGGTGCGAAGTCGAGTCCGGTGAGGTCGGTCAGCGGCAGCGGGCGGATCTCCCACTCGAACAGCTGCTGGTGGCCATGGCGTACGCCGCGCCAGATGCCCTTGCGGTCGTCGAGGAGGGGACCGTAGTTGACCCGCCCCTGGGCGCGGACCAGCACGTCGAGGACCACTCCCGACTCCGCGACGGGCAGGTCGAGCCCCTCGTCGGGCGCGTTGCGGTCGAGGACGCCGAGGGGAACCCCGTCTGCGAAGACGTACGCGCGGTCACCGAGGCCGTCGATCTTGACGGGCATCGCGGGGCGGGGGCCGGTGATGGTGGTGCGGTAGTGGATCAGGCCGTGGCTCTGGCCGAGGCGTTCCATGGACTCGGGGGCCGGCCGCAGTACAGGGGGCCCGCCGAGCAGGTCGAGCGCGCTCAGCAGCGGGGCGGTGCCCGCGGGGGTGGCCAGGGCGGGGGTGATCCGCGGGAGCGGCTCGGGCAGCGGATCCTCGGGCAGCGGCACGTACTTGCCGATGACCTCGCGGAAGGCGTGGAACTTGGGGGTGAGTTCCCCGGCCTCGCCGATCGGCGCGTCGTAGTCGTAGCTGGTGACGGTGGGCTGGTAGCCGGGCTCGCCGGGGCGGGATCCGGTGTGGTTGGCGCCCGCCCAGAAGCCGAAGTTGGTGCCGCCGTGGGCCATGTACAGGTTCACGGAGGCGCCGGTGGCGAGGAGTTCGTCGAGCGAGTCGGCCGCGTCCTCGACGGCGCGGACGTGGTGGCCCTCGCCCCAGTGGTCGAACCAGCCGATCCAGAACTCCATCGCGGCGAGCGGGCCGGCCCGCTGGTAGCGGCGCAGGGCGTCGAGGCGCTCGGCCGGGCGGGCGCCGAAGGTGGCGGTGGCGAGCCGTCCGGGGAGCATGCCGCCCTGGAGCATGGCGTCCTCGGGGCCGTCGGCGGTGAACAGCAGGCAGTCCACGCCGCGTTCCACGAGGGCCTGCTCCACGTGCGCGCGGTAGCGGGTGTCGTTGCCGTACGAGCCGTACTCGTTCTCGATCTGCACGGCGACCACCGGCCCGCCGCGGCTCGCGAGCAGGGGCAGCAGCTCGGGGACGACGAGGTCGAACCAGCCGTCCACCTCGGCCTCGAACCGCGGGTCGGAGCAGCGCAGGTGGAGGCCGTCGACGGCGAGGAGGCGGGCGGGCAGGCCGCCGAAGTCCCATTCGGCGCAGATGTACGGGCCGGGGCGGACGATGGCGTCGAGGCCGAGGTCCTGGGCGGTGCGCAGGAAACGGCCGAGGTCGCGCCAGCCGGTGAAGTCGGCCTCGCCGGGAGCGGTCTCGTGGAAGTTCCAGGGGACGTAGGTGTCCACGGTGTTGGCGCCCAGGGCACGCAACCGCCTGAGCCGGTCCTCCCACAGGTCGGGATGGACCCGGAAGTAGTGCAGGGCCCCCGAGACGATGCGGTGGGGGCGCTCTGCGCGCCGGAATCCGTCCTTGTCGTGCGTGAGCATGCGCTGACTCCCGAGTGAGTCGAGATGCCGTGAGGTGCGGGTCGCCGCCGAATATATGAACGTACCGGCCGGGTCGTCAATGACCAGTTGATCGGAATCGATCGAATCGATCGGTTCGAATGCTTATGATGGCGCTGCCGGAGCGAACCCACCCGCGAACCACCCGCACCGGTGTTCACACCAGCAGACCGCGCACGCCGACCGCAGACGGGCGCGCAGACCGCAGGGGGATCCCTTGAGACCACACGTAGACCAACGTCAGGCACAGGTGCTCGCCCTCGTCCAGGAACGGGGCAGTGTGCGCGTGGCCGACCTGGCCCAGGAGCTCGGCGTCTCCCCGGTCACCCTGCGCAGGGACATCGAGGCGATGGCGGCGCGCGGCGAGATCCAGCGGATGCACGGGGTGATCAGCCGGGTGGCGGCGGGCCGGACGCCGGGCGGCGGGCCCGCGGGGGGCCCGAGCGCCGGATCGGCCCGGGCGGTCGCCGGCGGACCGGCGGCCGGGGGCGGCGGTGGCGAGGGGCTGGTGATCGGGATGGTGGTGCCCACGACGGAGTACTACTACGCCGATGTCGTACGCGGTGCCCGTGAGGCCGTCGAGGCGCGGGGAGCGCGGCTGACGGTGGGGCTGACCCGCTATCTGCCCGGTGAGGACCGGACCCAGGCCGACCGGTTGCTGTCCACCGGGGCGCACGGACTGCTGCTGACCCCGAACTGGGAAGCCGGATCCCCCGGGCCGGGCGAGGGCGCGTGGACGGCCGAACTCCCGGTTCCCACCGTCCTGGTGGAACGGTGGGCTCCGCCTGGGCACCCCGCGGCGGCGCTGGACCGGGTGTCCTCGGACCACGCGTACGGCGCGGCCCGGGCGGTGCAGCACCTGACGGAGGCGGGCCACCGCCGGATCGCGCTCGCCAGCCGGACCACCCCGACCACGGCCCGGCTGCGGGCCGGCTACGAGGCGGCCGTCACCGCCCTCGGACTGGAACCCGCGCCGCCGTGGCCCCCGGCCGGCCCTGCTCCGCTCTCGGACGCGGAACTCTTCGCCCGGACGCTGGACTACCTGTGCGAGGCCGTGACCACGGGCGGGGTGACGGCCGCGCTGATCCACAGCGACACCGACGCGATCATGCTGATCCCCCGGCTCCAGGCACGGGGCGTGCGGGTGCCGGAGGACCTGGCCGTGATCACGTACGACGACGAGGTCGCCGGCATGGCCGACGTCCCGCTGTCGGCGGTGGCACCGGCCAAGCACGAGGTGGGCGCCCGCGCGGCCGCCCTCCTCCTGGACCGCCTCTCCCCCTCCCCGACATCAGCCACCCCCCAGGCCCCCCCTCGCCAACACCTGGACCTGCTCCCCCGCCTGACCATCCGCCCATGACCCAACCACCGCCCGCCCCCACACCCACCTGACACCCGCCCAAGCCGGACGCCCGCCAGACGGGGGCGCGGGCCGGGCGGGGCGCGGGGGTGCGGGGCGTGGGCGCGGGGCGAGCCAGGGGCGGGTGGGGCACGGGGCGGGCCAGGCGCGGGCGGACGGGGCAAGCACGGGTCACGGGCCGGGCGGGGGTGTGCCGGGGCGCGGGGCAGGCCCCGGGCCGGACGGGGTGCGAACCGGGCGCAGCACGGGGCTTGCCCGGCGCGGGGCTCGGGGCGAGCCCAGGGGCGGGTGGACGCGCGCGGGGCCGGGCGGGGGATGCCGAGCGCGGGGCAGGTCAGGCGCGGGCCGGGCGCAGCGCGGGGTTTGCCAGGCGGCGGGGCGAGCCAGGGGCGGGCGGACGGAGCGCGGATGGGCACAGGGCGGGCGCGGCGCCGACGCGCCACAGGGGCGGACGTGGCACGGACGGGCTACGGACCGGACGCGGCGTGCCTGGCGCGGGCCGGGACGGGCCACCAGGCGGACGGAGCGCGGACGGGCCACGGGCCGGGCGAGGGTGTGCCAGGGCTCGGGGACGAACATGGCACCGACGGGCCACGGGCCAGGCGGGTGTGTGCCGGGGCTCGGGGGCGGACGGCATGGACGGGCCACGGGCCGAGCGGGGCGGGGGGCGCCGGGGCACGGCCGGGGGCCACGTGCCAGCCGACCGAGGACGCCCTTTGACGACACTCCCCAGGTCCGCCCTTCCGCTACGGCATCGTTCCGGGGTGGCCAGCCCGTTCGGCCTGATCTGCCTGATCCACATGGGCGGCCGCCGCCGCCACGAGTATCTCCAGGTGTTCCCGGCCCCGAGTGAGCCGCCCCGGCAGCTCCGCGGCGTCGGGGTACCAACGCTTCTCGTACTCCCAGCAGAGCCAGCCGTCCCGCGGTGCGACAGCCACCGCCTCGGCGAGCGGCAGCACGCCCGCGCCGAGCCCGAGCGGGGTGAGCTCCTGCGCCGACGCCACGTCCTTCACCTGTATGTAGCCCAGATGTCCGGCAAGGGCCCGCCGGGACTGCGCCGGCGACTCTCCCCCCAGCCAGGTGTGCAGTACGTCCCACAGTGCGCCGGTTCCCGGATGCCCGACCCGGTCCAGCACCCGCGCGACCGCGGCGCCGGTGCGGTGCGAGTCGTGGGTCTCCAGCAGGATCCGCACCCCGTGCCGCTGGGCGAACGGCGCCACCGCCGACAGCCTGCGCACGGCATGGGCGTCGGCGGCCGCCTCGGGCAGCCCGGCTCCGCCGGGGAAGACGCGCACCCAGGGCGCTTCGAGGTCGGCAGCGAGCCCGACCAGGGCGCGCAGCTCGGCGAGGACCGGCGCGTCGTCGCCGGGCGCCGCCACCTTGGCATAGCCCGCGACGCCGAGGGCGCTGACGCCCGCCGCCCGGAGGGTCCGCAGGGCCGCTGCGCGCTCGGCGACCGGGCTGCCGGGGTGCAGCGGTTCCTCGGGGTGCGCGCGCAGTTCGAGGCCGTCGAACCCGTGGGCGGCCGCCAGGCTTGCGCTGCGGTCGATGTCGGCACCGGGCAAACCGAGTGCGGAGAAGGCGTATTTCACGGCCGGCTCCCATCCCCCGGGGGCGGCGCGGTGGAGCCGCGCACCATCAGCTCGGTGGGCAGGGTGGTGATGCCGCTCAGGGGTGGCTGCCTGCGTCCGGTGACCAGTTGGGCGGCGAGCGCGCCCGCTTCGCGCAGGGGCACACGGACTGTGGTCAGCGCGGGCGCGGTGTCCACACAGAAGGGGAGGTCGTCGAAACCGGCGACGGAGACGTCCTCCGGAATCCGTATGCCCGCCTCGCGCAGGGCCGCGGCGACACCGGTCGCCACGTTGTCGTTGGCCGCGCCGACGGCGGTGAAGGGCAGTCCGCGGCGCAGCAGCTCACGGGTGGCGTCGTAACCGGCGGCCCGTTCGAATCCGGCGTACACGGTGAGGGGTGCGCAAGCCTCGGGCAGGTCGGGGTCGTGGCGCAACAGGGCGGCGCGGTGTCCGGCGAGCCGTTCCCGGGTGGTGCTCAGGTCCGGGGGGCCTGCGACGTAGGCGATGCGGCGGTGGCCGAGTGTCAGGAGGTGTTCGGCGAGGCGGAAGGCCCCTCCGTGGTCGTCAAACATCACGGTGGCGACGGGAAGCCCCTCGGGGACCGGCAGGGGAGGCCGCCCGCACAGGACCACCGGCGCGCCGGTGGCCGCCATCCGTGCGACGCGGGCGGTGAGCGCCGCGGTGTGCCCGGGCTCCTCGACGGCGCCGCCGGTGAGGACGACACCACCGGCCCGCTGGCCTTCCAGCAGGGCGAGGTAGGCCAGTTCGGCCGCGGGGTTGCCCTCGGTGTTGCATACGACGGCGAGTCGGCGGGCGTCCGAGCCGCCGCTGGGTGCCAGGGCGCCTTGCAGGGAGCCGGCGAGGATCCCGAAGAAGCTGTCCGCGACATCGTGGACGAGCACGCCGACGAGGTCGGAGGTGGCGGCTGCGAGCGCGCGAGCGGGGCCGTTGGCGATGTAGCCGAGCTCCTCCACGGCCCGCTCCACACGCGTCCGGGTACCGCCGGCCACCGGGTACCCGCCGTTGAGTACGCGCGAGACCGTGGCGGGCGATACGCCCGCGTGCGCCGCCACTTCGGCGAGAGTCACCGCCATCATGCACCTCCCCTTGTCCGGACCCCTGCTTGCGGCCTGGGTCATCGTCTCATCCGGTCTGCGGATCTCCATTCTCCCTCAAAAAGAAAGCGCTTTCCATCACTCGAACGAGTGTTGCACTGGAGCAGTTCACAGCTTTACCGTTGAGGAAGTGAAAGCGCTTTCTATCCGCTTCGACGCCGTAGAACCACAGACGTGAAGGAGGGGGACACCGTGGTACGCAGGACGATCAAGATCGCGATGAACGGCGTGACCGGACGTATGGGGTACCGCCAGCATCTGGTCCGCTCCGTGCTCGCACTGCGCGAGCAGGGCGGCCTGGACCTGGGTGACGGCACGACGCTGTGGCCGGAGCCGGTCCTCGTGGGGCGGCGGGAGCCGGCCCTGCGGGCCATCGCCGAGGAGCACGGGCTGGAGCACGTCAGTACGGACCTGGCGGACGTGCTGGCCGATCCCGAAGTCGAGATCTACTTCGACGCCCAGGTCACCAGCGCCCGCGAGACGGCGGTGCGGCAGGCCATAGCGGCGGGCAAGCACGTGTACTGCGAGAAGCCGACGGCCCTGAGCTTCGAGTCCTCACTGGAGCTGGCCCGGCTGGCCGCGGCCCGGGGGATCAAGCACGGCGTCGTCCAGGACAAACTGTTCCTGCCGGGGCTGCTGAAACTGAAGCGGCTGATAGAGGGGGACTTCTTCGGCGAGATCCTCTCCGTGCGCGGGGAGTTCGGGTACTGGGTGTTCGAAGGGGACTGGCAGCCCGCGCAGCGGCCCTCGTGGAACTACCGCGCGCAGGACGGCGGGGGCATCGTCGCCGACATGTTCCCGCACTGGGAGTACCTGCTGCACGAGCTGTTCGGCCGTGTCCGCACCGTGCAGGCCCTCACCCGTACGCACATCGGCCACCGCTGGGACGAGCAGGGCAAGCCGTACGAGGCGACGGCAGATGACGCCGCGTACGGGATCTTCGAGCTGGAGGGCGGCGCGGTCGCGCAGATCAACTCCTCCTGGGCGGTCCGGGTCCACCGCGACGAGCTGGTGGAGTTCCAGGTGGACGGCACGCACGGGTCGGCGGTCGCCGGGCTGCGCGGCTGCCGGATCCAGCACCGCGGTGCGACGCCCAAGCCGGTGTGGAATCCGGATCTGCCGCAGACCGAGGCCTTCCGCTCGCAGTGGCAGGAGGTTCCGGACAACACCCCCTCCGAGAACGGCTTCAAGGCCCAGTGGGAGCTGTTCCTGCGGCACATCGTGCTCGACGAGCCCTGGCAGTGGGATCTGCTCGCCGGGGCGCGAGGGGTGCAGCTCGCCGATCTGGGCCTGCGTTCCTCGGCCGAGGGGCTGCGGCTGACAGTGCCGGAGGTGGTCCTGTGAGCATCCGGCTCCCCTCGGCCGACGGCGGGTACCGCCTGTACCGTCCGAACGGCGATCCCTTCGCACCCCTGGCCTGCGGCCCGGCCCGCGCGCGTACCTTCTACTCGGCCGCGCACGTGGTGGCGGACCCGCTGGCCGCGTCGGCCGAAGCCGGGCCGGTCCTCGACTGGGAGTCCACGCTGGCCTTCCGACGCCGCCTGTGGGCCCAGGGGCTCGGGGTGGCCGAGGCCATGGACACCGCGCAGCGCGGGATGGGCCTCGACTGGGCTACGGCGGCGGAGCTCATCCGGCGTTCCGCGGCCGAGGCCCGGGCGGTGGGCGGGCGGCTCGTCTGCGGCGCGGGTACCGACCAGCTCTCCGCCGGGGCTCCGCACTCCCTTGCCACGATCACCGCGGCGTACGAGGAACAGCTCGCGCACACCGAGGCCTGCGGGGCGAGGGCGGTCCTGATGGCCTCGCGGGCGCTGGCCGCTGCCGCGCGCGGCCCGGAGGATTATCTGGCGGTGTATGGGGGTCTGCTCCGGCAGAGCGCGCGGCCGGTCGTACTGCACTGGCTGGGGCCGATGTTCGACCCGGAGCTGGCCGGCTACTGGGGCCACGACGACCTCGACGAGGCCACCGACGTCTTCCTGAAGATCATCGCCGGGTCCCCGGAGAAGGTGGACGGGATCAAGGTCTCACTGCTGGACGCGGAGCGGGAGGTCGACATCCGCAGGCGGCTGCCCGCAGGCGTGCACTGCTACACGGGCGACGACTACCACTATCCGCAACTGATCGCCGGTGACGGGGAGCTGGCCAGCGACGCTCTCCTGGGGATCTTCGACCCGATCGCCCCCATCGCGGCCCGGGCCGCCCTCGCACTCGACCGGGGGGATCCCACGGGCTTCCGGGAGCTGCTGGATCCGACGGTGCCCCTGTCCAGACACCTCTTCGCCCCGCCCACCCGCTTCTACAAGACCGGCGTGGTCCTGCTGGCCTGGCTGGCCGGATATCAGGAGCACTTCACGATGGTGGGCGGGCTGCAGTCGGCCCGGTCGCTCCCCCACCTGGCCACCGCCTACGAACTGGCGGACGGACTGGGCCTGTTCCCGGACCCGGAGCTCGCCGAGGACCGGATGCGCCGACTGCTCGCGGTGTACGGGGTGACGTCATGAGCCCCTCCCCCGCGCCCACCCCGGCCCCGGCCCCGGCCCCGGCCCCTACCCAGGACCAAGCCCAGGCCCAGGACCAGGCCCAGGTATCGGCCCGTGCCCCGGCGCGGTTCAGCCTCAACCAGGAGACGATCCGCCAGTGGTCGCTGCCCGAGCTGGTCGCGGGGTGCACGGCGGCTGGAGTGGGCGCGGTCGGGCTGTGGCGGGACCCGGTGCGCGGGTTCGGCGTGCGGGAGACGGCGAAGCTGGTCGGCGGCGCCGGGCTGCGCGTCAGTTCCCTGTGCCGCGGCGGTTTCTTCACCGCCGCCGACCCGGCCGGCCAGGCGGAGGCGCTGGAGGACAACCGCCGGGCTGTGGAGGAGGCGGCCGAACTGGGCGCCGACACACTGGTCCTGGTCTCGGGCGGGCTGCCCTCGGGCGACCGCGACCTGGTGGGGGCTCGCGGGCGGATCGCCGACGTCCTGGGCGAGCTGGCGCCGTGGGCCTCAGCGCACGGGGTACGGCTGGGCATCGAGCCGCTGCATCCGATGTTCGCCTCGGACCGCTGCGTGGTCTCCACCCTCGGACAAGCCCTGGACCTCGCCGAGCAGTTCCCCGCGGACCAGGTGGGAGTGGTGGCCGACGCGTACCACGTGTGGTGGGACGAACGGCTGCCGGCCGATCTGCGCAGGGCAGGCGAAGGCGGCCGCATCGTATCGGTGCAGGTGGCCGACTGGGTGACTCCGCTTCCCGAAGGCGTGCTGCTGGGGAGGGGACAGCTGGGCGACGGATCCATCGACCTGCGGAGCTTCATAGAACTGGCCGACGGAGCCGGATACCGGGGCCCGGTGGAGGTCGAGATCTTCCAACCGGGGCTGTGGGCCCGCGACGGTGAGGAGGTACTGCGGGAGGTGATCGAACGCTACCGCGCACACGTCGAGTGAGCGGGGACGGCCCGCCTGCGGCCCTCCGCCGCAACAGCAGGTGCGCCGACGGCACCGACCGGATCTGTGAATCCGGTCCGGGGGAGCCGAAATGCCCCCGTGCGCCGGCAGCGCCAGCGGCCGGCCCGCGTCAGGGACCCCGGCCCGATCCACAGATCGGCAGCGCCCCAGCAGCGCGACCGGATCGGCGGTTCCGGGCGCCGGGGCCGAGACGCCCACGCGGGTCGGCGGCGCGGTCGGGTCGACCGGGTCTGGGGATACCGGCCCGGGAGCCGACATGCCCCCCAGGTCGGCAGCCCCGCGGCAGCCCGACCGACTCAGCAGATCCCTGGCACGGGGGCCCAGACGACCCCGCGAGTTGGCGGCGCGGCGGGCGGGAGCGAGCGGATCTGGGGAGGCCGGGGGGGGCAGGACGCCCCCGAGTTGGCAGCGCTCCAGCGGGCCCGACCAGGTCAGCAGATCCCGGCCCGGGAGCCGACAACCCCCGCGGGTCGGCAGCGGCCCGGGCAGCCGGCCGGTCGGCGGATGCCGGCCCGGGTGCCGTGACGACGCCTGCCAGTCGACGGCGGCGCGGGGCCAGCGGCAACGGGAGCGGGCGGATCTGGGATGCCGGCCGGGGGCGGGGCGGTCCCGCGGGGTGAGGGCGGGCTGTGCTGCGGCCTGGGTACCGGCGCCCGTTCGGTGGAGGGTGGTCAGTCCTGGTAGTCGTACTTCATGCCGATGCCGAGGGTGCTCTGCGTCGGGAGGAGATCGGCGCCGACGATGTCGAGGGCGAGCGGGAGGAGGAGTTCGGCCAGCCGGGCCGCCTCCGGCGGGGTCAGCGCGGCCCAGGGGGCGGCGGCGAGTTCGTCGGTGAGTTTCTCCACGGCGGTGCGCAGTGCGAGCCCGGCTTCGGTGGCCGCGCCGTCGCCGTCCAGCAGGTCCCGGGGGACGAGGCGCTCACGGGCGGCGCTCCAGTCCTGCGCCGTCCACTGGCGGCTCTCGAAGGCCCCGGCCGGGACGGCTCCGACTCCGGCCTGCAGGACCAGGGATTCGACGGGGTCGAGGTGGTGGGCCTGCAAGGCGATGAGGTGGCCGTCCCCGCGGTGCTCGCGCAGGATCGTGGCCGCGTGCCAGAGCGCCGCGTGCGGCGCCTCGGGCCAGGGCAGGGCGGAGTTGGCGGCGGCCAGCGGGCGCCCGGCCGGGGCGGCGGCCTCGGCGGC
>NZ_JBEZMA010000069.1:0-34260 GCF_040652415.1 Streptomyces sp. NPDC048255 | reverse complement strand
CGCGACTCAAACGCCGGCGGGGCTGGAGGGGGCTGGTCGGGGCCGGCCGGGGCCGGCCGGGGCCGGCTGGGGCGGGACGGGCCTGGCCGGCGCCGCTGCCCCGCGCCGCGCAGCGGACCGGCTGCGAGACTGGCCGCATGAACTACCGAGTGCCCCAGCCCGTTCCGCAGGTCATCCTCGACGACGTCCGGGGGGCTCAGAAGATGCTCTCCGGCGTCTCCCGGGTCACGGCCATCGAGGGCAGCCGGCACCTCTCCTCCCTCACCGGCTCACCGGTCCACTTCAAGTGCGAGAACCTCCAGCGCACCGGCTCCTTCAAGCTGCGCGGAGCCTACGTACGCATCGCGGGCCTGCGTCCCGAGCAGCGGGCCGCCGGTGTCGTGGCGGCCAGCGCGGGCAACCACGCGCAGGGCGTGGCCCTCGCCTCCTCGCTCCTCGGGGTCCGCTCCACGGTGTTCATGCCCGTCGGGGCGCCGCTGCCGAAGGTCGCCGCCACCCAGGAGTACGGCGCCGAGGTGCGGATGCACGGCCAGGTCGTCGACGAGACCCTCGCCGCCGCCCAGGAGTACGCGGACCGCACCGGGGCGGTGTTCATCCACCCCTTCGACCACCACGACATCATCGCGGGCCAGGGCACGGTGGGCCTGGAGATCCTGGAGCAGTGCCCCGAGGTGCGCACGATCCTCGTCGGCATCGGCGGCGGCGGACTCGCGGCCGGAATCGCGGTCGCAGTGAAGGCGCTGCGGCCCGACGTGCGGGTCGTCGGGGTCCAGGCGGCGGGCGCCGCCGCGTACCCGCCCTCGCTCAAGGTCGGGCACCCGGTGTCGATCGACGACCCGCAGACGATGGCGGACGGCATCAAGGTCGGCCGCCCCGGCGACATCCCCTTCAAAATCATTGGCGAGCTGCTCGACGACGTGCGTACCGTCTCCGAGGACGCGCTCTCCAGCGCCCTGCTGCTGTGCCTGGAGCGGGCCAAGATGGTGGTCGAGCCGGCCGGGTGCAGCCCGGTAGCCGCGCTGCTGAGCGAGCCCGAACTGTACGGCGGGGGACCGGTGGTGGCCGTCCTGTCCGGCGGGAACGTCGATCCGCTCCTGCTCCAGCGGATCCTGCGCCACGGCATGGCGGCGGCGGGCCGGTACCTGTCGCTGCGGCTGCGCGTGGCGGACCGGCCGGGGGCCCTCGCCGGGCTCCTGGCGGTGTTGTCAGTGGTGGACGCGAACGTACTGGACGTGAGTCACGTCCGGACCGACCCGCGGCTCGGGCTCACCGAGGTGGAGGTGGAACTGCACCTGGAGACGAAGGGCCCGGAACACTGCGCGGAGGTCGCGCGGTCGCTGCACGGCGCGGGGTACAAGGTCACGGGGTAGGGCGGCGGTCCGGCCGGACCGGCCGCTCAGGGAGGCCTCGCGCAGTTGTGCGGCGGCGCTTTCCGTAGCGGGACGCGATATAACGCGTTAGTGTGCCGCCGGGCGGCGGGGTATCCCCCGTACGGCCGAGCGAGACCTGTTCGGCACCCATGCGATTTGCCTAGAAAAGTGCCGGTTCACCGGCCCGATTCACACTGGGAGAACCCCTATGCCAGGCGCCATCTACGCCGAAGGCCTGGTCAAGACCTTCGGCGATGTACGGGCTCTGGACGGCGTGGACCTCGATGTCCCCGAAGGCACCGTCCTGGGTCTGCTCGGCCCCAACGGCGCGGGCAAGACCACGACCGTACGCGTCCTGACCACCCTCCTCCGGCCCGACAGCGGCAAGGCCGTCGTCGCCGGCATCGACGTACTCAAACACCCCAACGAAGTCCGCCGCGCCATCGGACTGTCCGGCCAGTTCGCCGCCGTGGACGAGTACCTCACCGGCCGCGAGAACCTCCAGATGGTGGGCCAGCTCTACCAGATGAAGGCCAAGGCCGCGAAGGCCCGGGCCGACGAACTGCTCGAACGCTTCAACCTCTCCGACGCCGCCGACCGCACCGCCAAGACCTACTCCGGCGGCATGCGCAGGCGCCTCGACCTCGCGGCCGCCCTCGTCGTCAGCCCGCCGGTGATGTTCATGGACGAGCCGACCACCGGACTCGACCCGCGCAACCGCCAGCAGCTGTGGGGGATCATCCAGGAACTGGTCGCCGGAGGCACCACCCTCCTCCTCACCACCCAGTACCTGGAGGAGGCCGACCACCTCGCGCACGACATCTGCGTGGTCGACCACGGCAAGGTCATCGCCCGCGGCACCTCCGACCAGCTCAAGGCCCGCACGGGCGGCGAGCGCGTGGAGGTCGTCGTCCACGAGCGCGACCACATGGCCACCGCGCGCGAAGTCCTCGCGGGCTTCGGCAAGGGCGAGACCACGGTCGAGGAGCACACCCGCAAGCTCACCGTGCCCGTGGCGGGCGGCGCCAAGCTGCTCGCCGAAGTCATCCGCGAGCTGGACGGCCGCGGCATCGAGATCGACGACATCGGCCTGCGCCGGCCCACCCTCGACGACGTGTTCGTCTCCCTGACCGGCCACGCGGCCGAGCGCGCCGCGGAGGAGAACGGCGACTCGCCGCAGGACGGCGCCGTCGACGGCAGGGGCAAGGGCAAGAGCAAGGGCAGCAAGGCGCGTAAGGAGACGGCGAAGTGACCATCACCTCCCCGAACCCGGGCACCTCCCCGACCCCGGGCACCCCCCCGAATCAGGAACTTGCGGCACCGCGACCGCGCGGAGGCATCGTCCAGGGCGTCAACGACTCCCTGGTGATAGCGAAGCGGAACCTCATCCGCATGTCCCGCATCCCCGAGATGATCATCTTCGGCGTGATCCAGCCCGTGATGTTCGTCGTGCTGTTCAGCTACGTCTTCGGCGGCTCGATCAGCGTCGGCGGCAACACCTCCCCCGCCGCCTACCGCGAATTCCTGATGGCCGGCATCTTCGCCCAGACCGTCACCTTCGCCACGGCCGGCGCGGGCGCCGGCATCGCGGACGACATGCACAAGGGCCTGATCGACCGCTTCCGCTCGCTGCCCATGGCCCGCGGCGCGGTCCTCACCGGCCGCACCCTCGCCGACCTCGTCCAGACCACGCTCACCCTCGTCGTCCTGGCGGTCGTGGCCGTGCTCGTCGGCTGGCGCACCCACACCAGCATCGGCGAGGTCCTCGCCGGCTTCGGCCTGCTGCTCCTGCTCGGCTACGCCTTCTCCTGGATCGGCGCCCTGATCGGCCTGTCGGTGCGCACCCCGGAGGCGGCCACCTCGGGCGGGCTGATCTGGCTCTTCCCGCTGACGTTCATCTCGAACGCATTCGTCCCCTCCGACAACATGCCGACCTTCCTGCGGCACATCGCCGAGTGGAACCCCTTCAGCGCGACCGTCCAGGCGGCGCGCGAGCTCTTCGGCAACCTCCCGCCGGGATACGAGGCCCCGGCGGCCTGGCCGATGCAGAACCCGGTCCTCGCGTCCGTGCTCTGGTCGGTGCTGATCATCGTGTTCTTCCGGTCCCTCGCGGTGCGCAAGTACCGCTCGGCGACCGCGTAGGACGCGGGCCCCACGCACGATGCCCGGCCGGATCGGATCCGGCCGGGCATCGTGCGTCTGCGGATGAGGGTGATCAGCCGGTGAAGGGCTTGACGTCGAGGATCTTGACCGAGGCCTTCTTGCCGTTCGGCAGCTCGTACTGGGCGTCCTCGCCGATGGCCTTGCCCATCACTCCGGTGCCCAGCGGGGACTGCGGCGAGTACGTCTCGAAGTCCGAGGACGCGTACTCGCGGGAAGCCAGCAGGAACTCCATGGTGTCGCTCTCGTCGCCATCGAAAGCGATCTTGACGAGCGTGCCGGGAGCGACCACACCGTCGGCCGCGGGAGCGGTGCCGACCTTGGCGTTCTCCAGCAGCTGCGTCAGCTGGCGCACGCGCAGCTCCTGCTTGCCCTGCTCCTCCTTGGCCGCGTGGTAACCGCCGTTCTCGCGCAGGTCGCCCTCCTCGCGGGCGGCTGCGATCTTGGTGGCGATCTCCGTGCGTGCGGGACCAGAGAGGTAGTCCAGCTCCGCCTTCAGCTGGTCGTACGCCGCCTGGGTCAGCCAGGTGACGCTTTCGCTCGTCTGGGTCACGGGTGCTCCTCGTCGGTACAGGGGGACTACATAGCCGCCAGCGGCGGACGAAACCACGAGCCTAACAATTCGGGAAGAAAAGGGGGAGGACCGTTCCTGGCGATGTTGGCCTCAGGCGACCCCGCACCGGCCCGCGCCGGCTCGCCCGGACGGGCGGGAAACCTGCGGTTACCGCCGGTCCGGCGGGCTCTCCGGCGCCGCCCACCCGTACGGGATCCGCTCCCGCGGCCCGGGCCTGCCGGTGACCCGTAGGGGGCGCCTCGCCGGGGAATCAGCCGGCGGGCTGGCAGCCGATCAGCTCGATCATCGTGGCGCGGCTGGTGGTCTTCAGCGAGACCATCTCGTCCACCCGCCCCTGCGGCTGGGCGAAGGTGAAGTCCGCACGGCCCACCTCGCCGTGCTCCTTGTCCTGGGAACTCAGGGTGCACACCCCGGTGACCGAGGCCTCCTTGCGGACCTCCAGGTGCACCTTCACCTCGGTGTCCGAGACCACCTGGAACTTGATCACCTCGGCACTGACGGACTTCCCGGCGATGTAGCCCCAGCCGATCCAGCCGACCACACCCAGCAGCACCACACCCAGCGCCGCCCCGACGACCTTGAGCCTGCGATCGGCACGCTCGTCCGCCGACCGGCCGTAACGGCCTTCGGGAAGGCCTTCGCGTACCGCGCTCATCGATCGTTCCTTCCGAGAGGGCGGGGCCCGGATCCGTGCGGACCCACCCCAGGAATTTTCCGTCCCCCGATTCGGTCACTATAGGAGTCGCCCGCCGCGCCGAATTGCAGAGGATCCCGTCTTGACCGAGCAGCTTCGACTGATGGCCGTCCATGCCCACCCCGACGACGAGTCGAGCAAGGGCGCGGCCACCATGGCCAAGTACGTGTCCGAGGGGGTGCCCGTGCTGGTCGTGACCTGCACCGGTGGCGAGCGCGGCTCCGTCCTGAACCCCAAGCTCCAGGGCGACAAGTACATCGAGGAGAACATCCACGAGGTCCGCGCCAAGGAGATGGACGAGGCCCGCGAGATCCTCGGCATCGAGCAGGAGTGGCTCGGATACGTCGACTCCGGCCTCCCCGAGGGCGACCCGCTGCCCCCGCTGCCCCAGGGCTGCTTCGCCCTCGCGGACGTGGACGAGGCCGCCGGCGAGCTGGTGAAGAAGATCCGCGCCTTCAAGCCGCAGGTCATCACCACCTACGACGAGAACGGCGGCTACCCGCACCCCGACCACATCATGACCCACAAGATCTCGATGGTGGCCTTCGACGGCGCGGCCGACACCGACAAGTTCCCCGAAGCCGAGTTCGGCCCGGCCCACCAGCCGCAGAAGCTCTACTACAACCAGGGCTTCAACAAGCCGCGCACCATCGCCCTGCACGAGGCACTGCTCTCGCGCGGCATGGAGTCCCCCTACGGGGAGTGGCTGGAGCGCTGGAAGGAGTTCGAGCGCAGCGAGCGGACCCTGACCACCCACGTGCCCTGCGCGGACTTCTTCGAGATCCGTGACAAGGCCCTCATCGCGCACGCCACGCAGATCGACCCGGACGGCGGCTGGTTCCGCGTCCCGATGGACATCCAGAAGGAGGTCTGGCCGACGGAGGAGTACGAGCTGGCGAAGTCGCTCGTAGACACCACCCTCCCCGAGTCCGACCTCTTCGCGGGCATCCGGGAGAATGCGTAGCTATGAGCGCTACGCAGGCAGCACTGACCGAGCTCCTTCCGCTGGCCGGGGACACCTTCGACAAGAACAAGGTGACCCCCGGAATCCTGGGCTTCCTCGTGTTCGCGGCCCTGGCCGTCGGCGTGTGGGCCCTGATGAAGTCGATGAACCGGCACATGGGCCGGGTGGACTTCCAGGAGTCCCCGGAGACGGCGGCCCCCGCCGCTTCCGCCGGCGAAGGCACCCGGGCCCCGTAGGTCCCGCGCACGCGACCACCGCCCTGCCTCGCCGTGCACGAGCCGGGGCGGCAGGTTCCGTACGGGCCGGGGCGGGCGGCCGCGCGTAGGCACCCGTCCGGACCGCCGCGTAGGCCCCTGTCCGGACCGGCCGCGTAGGCCCCCCGTGGACCGGCAGCTCTACGGGGGCGCCGACCAGCAGCAGGCCCGTGCCCGCCCCGCCGCAGGCGTCACGCGGGCGGAGCCGGTACCGGGACGCCCATGATCTCCCGCGCGTGCAGGTTCGGGACGAGCCCCAGACGCCACGCCTGCCAGCCCTCCGACGGGTCCACGCCGCGGCCCAGGATCACCCCGTACGTCTCCAGGCAGTCCTCCAGCCGGCCGTCCCGCGCCGGATGCGGCGCCTGCGCCAGCCGCGCCAGCTCCGCCCGCGCCTCCTCCGGAGCCGCGGGAACCGCGTACGGCAGCAGCGTGCACCGCAGGAAGCGGGCCCAGTCCTCCCCGCGCCGGTCCCCGTACGAGATGAACAGCCGCACCGCCTCCTCGCACAGCCCGAGCGCCTGCGAGACCTTCGCGTTGCCCGCGTCCACCACCGCCAGCTCCAGGCAGGTCCACGCCTCGCCGTGCGCCAGCCCGATCCGCCGGAAGTCCGCCCGCGCGTCCACCAGCAGCTGGCGGGCGAAGCCGGAGTTGCGCAGGTTCCCCGTCTGCGCGGCCCGCTGGTCGCGCGTCACCCGGCCCGAATGGTGCCGCGCGTGCGCCAGCCCGTACACGTCACGCATCCGCGAGAACATCGTCCGGGCCCGCTCCAGCTCCCGCACCGCCTGATCGCGCTCGCCACCCTCCTCCAGCGCCTGCCCGAGGTAGTACAGCGTCCAGGCCTCGCCGCGCGCGTCCTCCGCCTCCCGGTGCCGGACCAGCGCCTCGCGCAGCCGCTCCACCGCCGGCCCCGGATCCCCGTCCACCACCCGGGCCCGCCCCAGCTGGGTCAGCGCCCACGCCTCACCGCGGTCGTCGCGCGTGCGCCCGTACAGATCGAGGGCCAGCCGCAGCTCCCCCTCCGCCTCCGCCACCTGGCCGAGCCGCAGGTGGACCTGACCCAGCTGGAAGTGCGCCCACGCCTCCCCGTGGACGCTCTCGCTCTCCCGGTGCAGCGCCAGCGAGCGGTGCAGCAGCGCCGTCGCCTCCCCGAGGTGCGCGAGGTCCCGCTCCACCGCCGCCAGCGCGTGCAGCCCCCACGCCCGGTCGCCCGCCAGCTCCGGCGGCTCCTGGAGCACGAGCGCCTCCCGGATGCGGACCGCCGCCTCCGGAAGGTTCCCCTGGTGGTGGAGGGTGATCCCGAGCGAGACCAGCGCCATCGCCGCGCCCGCCTCCTGATGCGCCTCCATGTACTCGTCGACCACCGAGGTCAGCGTGGTCCGCGCCTTGTCCAGCTCGCCCAGCTGGCGCGCCGCGATACCGGTCCGCCACCGCACCGACCGCACCAGCCGACCCTGCTGCCCGCCGCCGGCCGCGCCGTTCCCCCCGTCCGCCCCGGCCGCGGCAGCGACCGCCTGCGTCAGCTCGTCGATCTCACCGAGCCGGTACAGGTCCCCGCGCAGCAGGCAGAAGTCGCACAGCGCCCCCAGCAGGTCCAGTACCGCCTGCTGGTCCACGCCCTCCGTGTGCCGCAGCGCCGCCGTGATGAAGCTGGACTCGTCGTCCAGCCAGCGCAGCGCCGCGTCCAGCGAGGTGAAACCGTGGCCGCCGAACTGATCCGCCCGCGTCGACATCTTCCCGTCGACCATCCGGATCACCGAGTCCGCGAGCTGCGCGTACGTGCGGATCAGCCGCCCGTGCGCCGCCGCGGAATCGGCCCGGTCCTCCTCAGCCGCCAGCCGCGCCGCCGCGTACGCGCGCACCGCGTCGTGCATCCGGAACCGCTGCCCGCGCACCCGCTCGATCAGCCCGGCCTCCCACAGCTCCTCCAGCGTCCGCAGGGCCGCCTGCTCCGGTACGCCGGCCAGCGCGGCCGCCGCCGCCCCGCCGAGGGAGGCCCGGCCGGCCAGCGGAAGCCGCCGCAGCAGTTGCCGTGCGGGCTCGGCCAGCCGTGCGTCGGCCGCGCGGAGCGCACGCTCCACCGGGTGGACCTCCGCCGTTCCGCCCGCGGCCCCGGGGGCCTCGCCCGCGCGGGCCAGCGGGGCCAGCATCCGCAGCGCGAGCGGAAGCCCGGCGCCCGACTCCAGCACGGCGGCCGGGACATCCGCGCCCGGCGCCGCTGCCGCCTGCCCGGGCGGGACCGAACCCGGCGAGCCCGCACCCGTAGCCGGCGTACCCGTACCCGGGCCACCCGTACCCCGTACCAGTTCCGCCGCATCCGCCTCCGCCAGCCGCTCCACCGGCAGCTGGTGCACCCACGCCGCCAGCTCCGCCGGAAGCTCCATCGGCTCCCGCGCCGTCACCAGCACCAGGCTCTCGGACCGCTCCGGCACCAGCAGCCGCACCTGCGCCACGTCCACCGCGTCATCGAGCACCACCGTCACCGGCAGCCCCTGAAGATGCTGGTGGTACAGCTCCCCGAGCCGCCGCACCTGCTGCTCCGCCGAGGCACCCTCGCGGAACAACAGCTGCTCGCGCGGCGCGCCCAGCCGGTTCAACAGGTGCAGCAGCGCCTCCCGCGTCGACAGCGGGGCCTCCCCACTGGGCGAACCGCCCCGCAGGTCCACCACGCACGCGCCCCGGAACTGGTCCCGCAGCCCGTGCGCCGCCCGCAGGGCCAGAGCAGTGCGGCCCACCCCCGGCTCGCCGTGCAGGACCACCACCACCGGGCGGGTCTCCGTACTGGCCCGCGCCGCCTGCACCCATTGCGCGATCCGGGTCAGCTCCGCCCGTCGGCCCACGAACACCCCGGCAGCGTCCGGAAGTTGCCCGAAGGACTGCTCCAGTACGCTGCGCCGCCGGGCCTCCGCGCTGCGGTCCGTACCGCGCAGCTGCGGCGAGGCCGCCCGGGGCGCCGGGCGGGGCGCCCGCGCCGCGGCCGCCACCGCGCGCTGCTGCTCCAGGAACGGCCGGATCCCGCGCACCTCCAGCGCCGACAGCCACTGGAGCTTCAGCTGCTCGGGGCCGCCGGGCCGGCCCAGCTCGCCGGCCCGCCGGTTCGCGGCCGGCAGGTGCAGGGCCGTCACCTTCGCCACCGTGGCCGCCGCCCCCGCGACGCCCGCCACGGCTCCCGCGGTCAGCGCCGTACCGGCCGCGACCCCGAGCGCCAGGTCCGCCCCGACGGCGGCCGCCGCCGCAACCGCCGTCACGAGCAGGGCCGTCGAGGCGCTGTTGCGGCCCCAGGCCTCACCCAGCGACTCGTTCCCGGCCGCCGCCTCGTCCAGGGCCCGCACGTAGGCCTCGTACTCGGGCGCCGCACTCGCCGCGAGGGCGTCCAGGGCCTCCTTGCCGCGCGCCAGCAGGGCCGCCCGGTCGACCGGCGCCCCGGGCCCGCCCGCGCCGCCCGCCCCCCGCTGGGCCTCCTCCTCCACGGCCCGACCCAACAGCCGCTCGGCCTCACCGCGATGGCTGTCCCGCATCGGCATCCCCCTCAGAGAGCTCCGGCAACGAGCCCCAAGTGTCCTGCGGGACGGTCGCGAGCGCGAGGGAACTTGAGCTTCTTCAGAGGGAGCGCCCGACCTCCGTGCAGTCGGGTGGAAACCTTCCAACTCGCATGGATCGAGGCCCTCATGACGGTACGGGAGATACGTGCGACAACCGTGCTCCGCGGCGGGCGCACCGCGCGGCCGGTCCCCCCGCGCCGAACGGCGGAATCGCCCGGGCGCACACGCTCAGCAAGCGCGAGGCCCGGGCCGGAGTGGCGTCCGACCTGGGCCTTCCGGCCGAACCGGCCGGGTGATGCTGTGGGCGCGGGCGGTTTCGAACCGCTTGCGGCCCGGGTTCTAGCCCTTGCAGTCCGCCGACGCAAGTGCTGCCGCCGCTCCCGCGTTGTAGCCCTTCTCGAAGTTCGGGTCCAGCGGGGCCACGCCCTGCTTGGGCGGTTCCTTCTTGCAGTCTTCCTTCGTGTCGGCGAGACCCTGCCGGAAGCCCTTGCGGTACTGGTCCTGGGCGTCCTTCTGCTCGGTCTCCTGGACCGTGCCGCAGGTGACCTCAGCAGTACCGAACTGGACTGCTGTGACCGCGGGCGAGGTGAAGAAGCCCGTGGACGATACCTCGCCCTTGGCATTCGCCGTCGAGGTCGAGGTGCCGTTGCGGCTCTCGAGGAGCACGGCCTTCCCTGGCTGGAAGCCCTTGCCCGTGACGTCGAACCTGCCCGCCGTAGCGCTTTCCTTCACCGTGCAGCTGGCGGAGGGCACTGCCTGCGCCGCGTTCGAGGTGAGCGCCACAGACCCGAGCAGCAGCGACGAGACGGTCAGCGGAGCCAGTACGGCCGTGCGAATCTTTCTCTTCACTTTTCTTTCCCTCCAGTGGCAGAGCCCGCACAATCAGGCACGGGACGGAGAGGATGAACGCGCGGATGGCCACGGCGGTGCACGGGCATCCGCGTCTCGTCAACGCCCCTGCCGGATCGAGCCCGAGGAGGCAGTCCGCTGAGGAGACCCCCGAGCGGTGGGACCATCCACGGCCCCGACCTCGTACGGCTGCCGACCCCATCCGTAGCGGCCCTGAGGGACCTCATGTCTTTCCATCGTCCCGCGGCCCATTGCCCCTGTCGATTCGGGCCCGGACCCGGTCCCGGCTCCGGTGGGCGAAACGCCGGTGGACCGCTCCCATGCAGGGTCCTGGTGGGGGTGATGCCCGGGAGCCGTCTGCGTACGCCGTCGCCGGCCGGACCGCGTTCCCGGCTCGGTCGCAGGAGTGACGACCGTCGAGCGGGCGGCAGAGCATGCGCCGCAGGACCAGCACGTCCCCACCCCGGACGCCGAGGAACTGCCCGAGGACCCGGCGCCGATGCCAGTGGTCCGCTACGCCGAGCAAGCCCTTCTCGGCGCCCTGCTGCTGGTCCCCGGCCCGCCGCGACGACGAGCTCACCCGACTCCGCCGGAAGCTCCCCCACGCACGTCAGCGCCCGGGCATGAGCGCCGCACGGTGGCGGGGGATCGCGCGGGCCGCCGCCTGCGCGGCCGCGGCGGCGCTGCTGCTGTCGGCGGCCGGATGCCGGGCGGAGCCCTCCGGCAGGCAGGACTTCGTGCTCAGCTACGAGCAGCCCGCCGCCGCCGACCGGGACGGCTCCCGCTTCCTGAAGGACCGGGCCCTGGCCGAGTCCACCCTCGCCGACCTCAACTCCTACGTCGACCTGCCGTACCGCGTCACCGTCGTCGCCCGCTCCTGCGCCGGCGAGGGCAGCGGCTACGACCCGGCCGGGCACCGCATCGAGCTCTGCTACGACGACCTGGCCGAGGAGCGCGAGCTCTTCGAGCGCGGCGGGTCCCGCAACCCGGACGACGACCTCTCCGAGGTCGTGCGGGAGACCCTCCTCCACGAGGCGGGCCACGCCCTGGTGGACGCCCTGGACCTCCCCGTCGACGGGGACCGAGCCGAGGAGGACGCCGCCGACCGCTTCGCCCAGCTGATGCTGCTGCGCGGCCAACCCGAGGGCGAACACACCCTCCTGACCGCCGCCCGCGCCTACGAGCTGGCCGCGGCGGAGGACCCCGCCCCCGACCCCGGTGACGAACACGCCCCGGACACCGCCCGCGCGGAATCCCACCGCTGCGCCGTCTACGGCGCCGCCCCCACCCGCCACCCGGCCCTGGCCACCCCGGCCCGCACCCACTGCACCGCCACCTGGACCCGTACCCGCACCACCTGGACCCACGACCTGACCCCGCTCCTTCGCCGCTGATCAGCGCGTAACCCGATCGTCGGCCCGTCCGTTAACGCGACCATCGGACGAACTCTCGAAAGGGCGGCGGGTCATGGCCGACATACCGCAGACCACCGAGGCGGGCCCCATCCCGGTCGCCTCGTACGCACGTACCTCGCAGGACACGCCGCAGCGTGACGCACGCGGCGTAGGCAACCAGCACCGCATCAACGAGCGGACGGCAAGTGAGCACGGCTGCGTCGTGGTCGCCACCTACACGGACAACGCACGCAACGCGACCAAGGACGACCGGGACCGGCCCGCCTTCGACCACCTCCTCGCCGACCTCCACCGAGGCCACGCCTTCACCGCCGGGCCGCTGCGGGGTGTGGTCGCCGTCGCGGACGACCGTCTCTACCGCAGGCCAGAGGACTCATCCGCTTCATGGCCGCGCTGACGTCGGCGCCGGGGCGTGTGTACGTGGACCGGGACGGCCTACGCGATCCGTACAGCGGACCGCTGGTGGAGGAGGCCATTGAGACGCTGCTGTTTCCGGTCGACGGGCGAGGGAAGGTGCGTCTTCCTGAGCCGATCCGGCTGCGTTGGCAGTCGGGGGAGATGGGATTCGACGAGAAGCGCAGAGTGATCGCCTCGGTATTCACCTGCCTGGAGATCCGGCCGGGCAAGAAGGGTCGCGCGACTTGGGACCATTCCCGTGTGGTCCCGGTGTGGAAGTGGGCCGATCGTATCGGGGTCACCGAACCGGCGGTCTGATGGCCCGGTCATGAGGCGGAGTTCGGCATGTGCGGCAGGATGGGCCCATGCCGAACCGCCTCGCGAACGAGACCTCGCCGTATCTCCTTCAGCATGCTGACAACCCCGTCGACTGGTGGCCGTGGTCGCCGGAGGCCTTTGCTGAGGCGCGGGAGCGGGGCGTGCCGGTCCTTTTGAGTGTAGGGTACAGCAGTTGTCATTGGTGTCATGTACTCGCGATCGAGAGCTTCGAGGACGAGCTGACTGCCGCGTACATGAACGAACACTTCGTCAACATCAAGGTGGACCGCGAGGAGCGGCCCGACATCGACGCCGTGTACATGGAGGCCGTGCAGGCCGCCACCGGGCAGGGCGGGTGGCCGATGACCGTGTTCCTCACCGCGGACGCCGAACCGTTCTACTTCGGGACCTACTTCCCGCCCGAGCCCCGGCACGGGATGCCCTCCTTCATGCAGGTCCTCGAAGGCGTGCGGAGCGCCTGGGCCGGGCGGCCCGAGGAGGTCGCCGAGGTGGCGCAGCGGATCGTGCGGGATCTGGCCGGGCGTCAGCTGGACTACGGGAAGGCCGGCACGCCCGGCCCCGAGGAGCTGGCGCAGGCGTTGCTGGGACTGACGCGGGAGTACGACGCCACGCGCGGCGGGTTCGGCGGTGCGCCGAAGTTCCCGCCGTCCATGGTGCTGGAGTTCCTGCTGCGCCATCACGCGCGCACCGGGTCCGAGGGGGCGCTGCAGATGGCCGCCGACACCTGTGAGGCGATGGCCCGCGGCGGGATCTACGACCAGCTCGGCGGCGGGTTCGCCCGGTACTCCGTGGACCGGGAGTGGGTCGTTCCGCACTTCGAAAAGATGCTTTATGACAACGCGCTGCTCTGCCGGGTGTACGCGCACCTGTGGCGGGCGACCGGGTCGGACCTCGCGCGCCGGGTCGCCCTGGAGACGGCCGACTTCATGGTCCGGGAGCTGCGTACGGAGCAGGGCGGCTTCGCCTCCGCCCTCGACGCGGACAGCGAGGACCCGCTGACCGGTGCGCACGTGGAGGGGGCGTACTACGCCTGGACCCCCGCCGAGCTGCGCGAGGTGCTGGGGGAGGCCGACGGGGATGTGGCGGCCGAATACTTCGGGGTGACCGCGGAAGGCACCTTCGAGCACGGCAAGTCGGTGCTCCAACTGCCCCAGGACGGCCCCGTCGTGGAGGCCGGGCGCATCGCGGACATCAAGGAGCGCCTCCTCACGGCGCGGGCGGCGCGGCCCGCGCCCGGGCGGGACGACAAGATCGTCGCGGCCTGGAACGGGCTGGCGATCGCCGCGCTCGCGGAGTGCGGTGCGTACTTCGAGCGGCCCGACCTCGTCGAGCGGGCGACCGAGGCCGCCGATCTGCTGGTCAGGCTGCACATGGACGGCCGTGCCCGGCTGGCCCGGACCAGCAAGGACGGTCAGGTCGGGGTCAACGCCGGGGTGCTGGAGGACTACGGCGACGTGGCGGAGGGCTTCCTGGCCCTGGCCTCCGTCACCGGGGAGGGGGTCTGGCTGGAGTTCGCCGGGTTCCTCGCGGACCTGGTCCTGGACCGGTTCGCCGCCGAGGACGGCTCGCTCTACGACACCGCGCACGACGCCGAGCCGCTGATCAGGCGGCCGCAGGACCCCACCGACTCCGCGGCCCCCTCGGGCTGGACCGCCGCGGCCGGCGCCCTGCTCTCGTACGCCGCGCACACCGGCTCGGAGGCGCACCGGACGGCGGCCGAGAGGGCGCTCGGGGTGGTGCACGCGCTGGGTCCGCGCGCCCCGCGCTTCATCGGGCACGGGCTGGCGGTCGCCGAGGCGCTGCTGGACGGTCCGCGCGAGGTGGCGGTCGTCGGGCATCCGGAGGACGAGGCGCGGGCGGAGCTGCACCGGACCGCGTTGCTGGGGACGGCTCCTGGGGCTGTGGTGGCCGTCGGGCTGCCGCGGGCGGAGGACGGCAGTGGGGGTGAGTTCCCCCTCCTGGCCGAGCGCACACTCGTACGCGACCTTCCCACGGCGTACGTCTGTCGACATTTCGTCTGCGCGCGGCCTACGACAGACCCGGTCGAGCTGGCGGAGCAGTTGGGTACGGTTCGTCCCTGAAGGGGCCGGAGTACCGTCAATTCCGGTTGCTCTGCTATGCCTTGAGAAACGTGCTTTTTATCTGGACTGCGCCTGGGTGTCATGTTCAGTGCCTAGTCTCATGTCGGGAGTCATCGAGACGGCGCGCTGGGGGGTGCGCACGAGGGGGAATCGGGGGCGGCGGGCCGGGGGGCCCGCCGTGAGCCTCCGGGGGGTTTGACGATCGCCGCCTGGGGTTGCGGCATGTCTGTGGGGGACACACTTTGTACACCTCTGTGTTCATTTCTGTGATTTCGCTTGCGCTTTTCGGGATAGCCGCCTTCACGCTCTGGTGGCAGATGCATGCCTGGCGGACACCCGAGGTGCTCGCCTCCACCCGGTTCGACAGCCCCGACGGGGGCGGTCGGCTGGCGTTCTCCCTGCTGCTTCCGGCCCGCCACGAGCAGGCCGTGCTGGAGCACACCATCGACCGGCTGCTGGAATCCACGCACACCGACTACGAGATCATCGTGATCGTCGGCCACGACGACCCCGAGACCGCCGCCGTCGCCGAACGGGCCGCGGCCCGCGAGCCGGCCAGGGTCCGGGTCGTCGTGGACACCCACGAGACCAAGAACAAGCCCAAGGCCCTCAACACCGCCCTCCCCTCCTGCCGGGGCGACATCGTCGGAGTCTTCGACGCCGAGGACCAGGTCCATCCCGAGCTGCTCGCCCACGTCGACCACGCCTTCCGCTCCACCGGCGCCGACGTGGTCCAGGGCGGGGTCCAGCTCATCAACTTCCACTCCAGCTGGTACAGCCTGCGCAACTGCCTGGAGTACTTCTTCTGGTTCCGCTCCCGGCTGCACCTGCACGCCGAGAAGGGCTTCATCCCGCTCGGCGGCAACACCGTCTTCGTCCGCACCGAGGTGCTGCGCGAGGCGGGCGGCTGGGACCAGAACTGCCTGGCCGAGGACTGCGACCTGGGGGTGCGGCTGTCGTCGGTCGGCAAGAAGGTGGTCGTCGCGTACGACTCCGACATGGTCACCCGCGAGGAGACCCCCGGCTCGCTGATGAGCCTGCTCAAGCAGCGCACCCGCTGGAACCAGGGCTTCCTCCAGGTGTACCGGAAGAAGGACTGGCAGCAGCTGCCGGGCCGCGGCCAGCGCTGGCTCGCCCGCTACACGCTGATGACCCCCTTCATGCAGGCCGCCTCCGGGGTGATCATCCCGCTCAACTTCGCCGTCGCCGTCTTCCTCGACGTGCCCGTCGGGATCGCGATCATCACCTTCCTCCCCATGATCACGGCGATGGTGACCTTCGTCTTCGAGATCGTGGGCCTGCACGACTTCGGCCGCCAGTACGGCCTGCGCGTCCGCTTCGTGCACTACCTCAAGCTCGTGGTCGGCGGCCCCTTCTACCAGGTGATGCTCGCGGGCGCCGCGATCCGCGCCGTCTGGCGCGAGCAGCGCGGCCGCAACGAGTGGGAACTGACCAGCCACACCGGCGCCCACCTCACCGGGGCCACCGCCCCCGCCCCCGCCCTGGACGGAGCCTCCGCCGGGTCCGCGCCCGCCACCGCGTCCCTGCCCGCGCCCGCCAGGTCCACCACGTCCACCACGTCCACCGCGAACCGAGAGGACAGCCGCCAGTGACCGCCACCCTGCCCACGGCCACTGATCCCCATCCCCGGCCCGGCGGGACCGCCACCGCCACCGCGCCCCGCGTCCCCGCCCAGCGCGGCGGCAGTGGCGGCAGCGGCTCCGGCGTCCCGCAGTCCGCGCCCGCCCGTCCGCTCGTCCGCTTCCGCTCCTCCCGCCCGGACCTGCTGCTGTGCGGCGCGCTGCTGCTCGCGATCGTCCTCGTACAGGGCTGGAACATCACCAACTTCCCGACGCTGAGCGACGACGAGGGCACCTACCTCGCCCAGGCGTGGGCCGTCCAGCAGGGCGACGGCCTCGCCCACTACACCTACTGGTACGACCACCCGCCGCTCGGCTGGATCCAGGTCGCGGGGCTGACGTACCTCCCGTCCCTCTTCGTGCCCGAGTCGATGACCGTCGCCACGATGCGGTTCGCGATGCTGCTCGTCTCCGCGGCGAGCTCCGTGCTGATGTACGTCCTCGCGCGCCGGCTGTGGCTGCCGCGCTGGGCCGCCGGGCTGGCCATGGCCCTGTTCGGGCTCTCCCCGCTCTCCGTCGTGCTCCAGCGGGAGATCTTCCTCGACAACCTCGCGGTGATGTGGATCCTGCTGGCCTTCTGCCTCGCCGCGTCGCCCAGCCGCCACCTGTGGCACCACTTCGGGTCGGGACTCGCGGCCGCCACCGCCGTGCTGACCAAGGAGACGATGCTGGTGGTGCTCCCGGCGCTGCTGGTGACGATGTGGCGCCACAGCCACCGCGACACCCGCAAGTTCGCCGTCACCGGAGCCATCACCGCCTGCGCGCTGATCGGGCTCACGTACCCGCTGTTCGCGCTGCTCAACGGGGAACTGCTGCCCGGCGCCGGGCACGTCTCGCTGATCGACGGCATCACCTACCAGATGGGCCGCGAGGGCTCCGGCTTCATCCTCGACCCCGGTTCCGGTTCGCACGGCGTGTTCCGCAGCTGGCTCTACTACGACACGGTCCTGCCGCTCGGCGGACTGGCCGGCGCCGTCCTGCTGCTGGTCACCCTCCGCTGGTCCGTCACCGCCCGCGCGCTCGCCGGTCCCGCGCTCGCCGCCGTCATCCTCGCGCTCGTGGCGATGCGGCCCTCCGGCTACCTCCCCGCGATGTACGTGATCCAGGCGCTGCCCTTCCTCGCCCTCGTCCTCGCCGGGGGCGCGGCCAGCATCGCGCACGCCGTGCTGCGCCGCCGCCGCACGCCGGGGGAGGGCAGGAAGCTGGTGTACGGGCGCCGGGCGCTGGTCTGCGTACTCGCCGCGGCCGCCGCGGTGTACGTCCTGCCGCGCTGGTACGAAGGCAACCGCACCGCGCTCACGGTGGACGCGAACGGCCCGTACCGGCAGGCCGCGGCCTGGCTCGGCAGCGAGGTCGCCGACCCGGGGAGCACCCGGGTCCTGGTGGACGACGCGCTCTGGCTGGACGCCGTGCACCGCGGCTTCGAGCCGGGCCTCGGCGCCATCTGGTTCTACAAGGCGGACCTCGACCCCGCCGTCACCAAGACCCTGCCGCGCGGCTGGCGGGACATCGACTACGTGGTCTCCTCGCCCACGGTCCGGCGCGACGCGGTGGACCTGCCGAACGTGAAGGCGGCGCTGGAGCACTCGACGGCCGTCGCCGTCTTCGGCTCGGGCGAGGACCGCATCGAGATCCGCCGGACCGACCGCGAGAGTGGGAGCTGAACCACCATGAGCGAAGACGTGTGGTCACCCCCTGCCCCGAACGATCCGGAGCTTGTGATTCCGGCGGAGCTGGACCCGGCCGCCGGCGCGGCCCCCGGCAGCGTCACCCTCATCGTCCCGACCTTCAACGAGGCCGGGAACGTGCCGGAGCTGCTGCGGCGGCTCGGCGAGGCGCTCCCCGCCCATCTGCCCTGCGAGGTGCTGTTCGTGGACGACTCCACGGACGACACCCCCGCCGTCATCGAGAAGGCCGCCGCCAACTGCCCCTTCCCGGTGGCCGTCCTGCACCGCGCAGACGCGGAGGGCGGCCTCGGCGGAGCCGTCGTCGAGGGCGTCCAACGGGCCGCCACCGACTGGATCGTCGTCATGGACGCCGACCTCCAGCACCCGCCCCACCTCGTGCCCGAACTCGTCGGCGAGGGGATACGCACCGGCGCCGACCTGGTCGTCGCCTCCCGCTACATCAGCGGCGGCAGCCGCGCAGGGCTGGCCGGGGGCTACCGGATCGCCGTCTCGCGCGGCGCGACCTGGCTGGCCAAGGGCCTTTTCCCGCGCGCCCTGCGCGGTATCAGTGACCCGATGAGCGGCTTCTTCGCCATGCGCCGCTCCGTGGTCACCGCGGACGCCCTGCGCCCCCTCGGCTACAAGATCCTGCTGGAGCTGGCGGTACGCTGCCGCCCCGCCGAGGTCGCCGAAGTGCCGTTCGTCTTCCAGGACCGCTACTCCGGCGAGTCCAAGTCCACCGCCCGCGAGGGCCTGCGCTTCCTGGCCCACCTCGCCGCGCTGCGCTCCGCCCACCCGCTGGCCCGCATGGCCGGCTTCGGACTGATCGGGCTCTCCGGCTTCGTCCCGAACCTGGCCGCGCTCTGGCTGCTCATGGGCGCAGGGATGCACTACCTGCCCGCGGAGATCGTCGCCAACCAGGCCGGGGTGCTGTGGAACTTCGTCCTCATCGAGGTCCTGCTCTTCCGTGACCGCCGCCGGCACCGCCACTGGGCGGACCGGATCGGCCGGTTCGCGCTGCTCGCCAACGCCGATCTGGTGCTGCGCATCCCGCTGATCGCGGTGTTCGTCGCCCAGTTCGGCATGGCCGTGCTGCCCGCCACCGCCCTCGCGCTGGTCACCACCTTCGTCCTGCGGTTCGCGGCGACCGAGGCCCTCGTCTACCTGCCGCGCAAACCGCGCACCGCGGGACGTCACACCAGGAGTTGAGCCGCACAGAAGGGAACTTGTCCATGCGTCTGAAGATCCGGCGGAGGGCCGGGCGGCGGGCCGCCCTGCTTGCCGTCGGGGCGATGACCGCGGGCCTGCTGCTCACCGCACCGCAGCAGGCCACGGCCGGACCGCCCAATCTGCTCACCAATCCCGGGTTCGAGAGCGCGGGCGCGCCCGGCTCCGACATGCCTTCCTGCTGGTCCAAATCCGGCTGGGGCGACAACGACTTCACCTTCGCCACCGTCGCCGACGCGCACACGGGCACCAAGGCGATGAAGGTCTCCCTCACCCGCCGCGTCGACGGCGACCGCAAGGCCCTGGTCACCGAGAGCACCGCCTGCGCCCCGACGGTCACGCCGGGCAAGCAGTACGACCTGTCCGCCTGGTACAAGTCGAACACCCCTGACGTGTCGGTGACCGTGTTCCGCCGGGACACCACGTCGGGCTGGCAGTACTGGACCGACCTGCAGAATCCGCCGGTGAGTGCCGGATGGGCGCGCACGGAGGTCCGTACGCCGGTGGTCCCGCCCAATACCGACAAGATCGCGTGGGGGCTGTCGGTCTACGGGGTGGGCACGCTCACCTCGGACGACTACGCGCTGGAGGAGGTGGGCGGGGCGCCGCCGCAGCCGGCCTGTTCGGGTACGGCGGAGGAGTGTGCCAAGGGCAAGTGGGAGGTGATCCCGGCCAAGAACCCGGTGCGTTCGATGCACGCCGTCGTGCTGAAGAACGGCAAGGTGCTGCTGATCGCCGGCTCGGGCAACGACATCGCCCAGTTCAACGCGGGCACCTTCACCTCGGCCGTCTACGATCCGGCGAACGGTTCGTTCAAGACGATCCCGACGCCGGTGGACATGTTCTGCTCGGGCCACGTGCAGCTGTCCGACGGGCGGGTGCTGGTGATGAGCGGCAACAAGGGGTACCCGTCCGCCGACGGCACGGTCGGCTACCAGGGGCTGAAGGACAGCTACGTCTTCGACCCGGCCACCGAGGCGTACACGAAGACGAACGACATGAACGGCGGGCACTGGTACCCGTCGGCGACGATCCTCGGCAACGGTGACGTCATCTCCTTCGGCGGGCTGAAGGAGGACTCGACGGGCAACGTGACCGCGGAGAAGTTCTCGGCGGCGCAGAACAAGTGGCTGCCGATGAACGAGGTCAACCAGACCTGGTCGTACTGGGGTCTGTACCCGTCGATGATCCTGATGCAGGACGGGCGGCTCTTCTACTCGGGCAGCCACACCTTCGGCAACGGCACCCCGGGCACCGGCGCCTCCGTCTACGACTACGACGCCAACACGATCACCGACGTGCCCGGCCTGCGCAACAAGGACCAGCGCGACGAGTCGGCGAGCGTGCTGCTGCCCCCGGCGCAGGACCAGCGGGTCCTGACCATCGGCGGCGGCAACAACGAGACCAACCCGGCGGCGAACCGGATCACCGACATCATCGACCTGAAGCAGCCGAGCCCCGCCTACACGGCCGGCCCGGACATCCCGCTCGGCCTGGTCGACCAGGGCGCGGGCAAGCGGCCGCAGACGGGGGCCGAGGGCAAGATGTACGTGTCCGCCGTGCTGCTGCCGGACGGCAAGGTGCTGGAGACCGGCGGCGCCCTCCACGACCGGGCGGACCCGGTGTTCGAGGCCTCGTTCTTCGATCCGGTGACCAACACCTACCAGCCGGGGCTGGCCGCCGACCCGATCCCGCGGACCTACCACTCGGCGTCGTTCCTGATGCCCGACGGCCGGGTGATGTCGGTCGGCGACAACCCGGGCAACGGCACGTACAACCACAACGTGTCGATCTACACCCCGCCCTACCTCTTCAAGGGGCCGCGCCCGCAGATCACTTCGGTGATCGACACGCAGTGGGTGTACGGGGACACGCAGCGGATCACCGTCGACCGGCCCGTCGCCAAGGCGGAGCTGATCCGTCCGGCGGCCGTCACCCACTCCTCGGACCCCAATCAGCGGTTCGTGGACCTGCCGATGACCGTGAACGGCAACACGATCGACCTGAACGTCACCAGCAATCCGAACCTCGCGCCGCCCGGCTGGTACATGCTCTTCGCGGTCGACGCGAACGGTGTCCCGTCGGTCGCGAAATGGGTGCACGTGGGCGGGGCCCCGGCCCTGGCGAAGGCGGGCGAGCAGCCCTCCGCGCACCAGCACACCTTCGCCGACGAGCTGGGGGCGCCGAAGAAGAACCCGGCCAAGCGGGACTCCGTACCCGTGGCGCCCAGCGTGGCCGGCTGCGACCGGCACTACGGCTCGGTCAACCTGTGCGTGCCGACCCGCTTCCCGGCGGAGGTGAAGGAGACGACGAAGGCGCGCTGCGAGTGGCTGGCCGCCCACCAGTACCCGAAGCGCATGAAGGTGAACGGCAGCGACCCGCTGCGCCTGGACCCGGACCGCGACGGCTACGCCTGCGGGTAGCGGGACAGGAGAGGGGACAGGTCGGGACCGGCCCCGGAGAGGAGCCGGTCCCGGCCGCGTTCACGGCTGGCCGGGGGTGACGCACGTCATGCTGAACTCGGCGCGGTTGGACTTCGTTTCGTCGCCGATGATGCTGATCTGTCCCCAGCCGCTGAGCTGGTCGCCCGTCTTGACCAGGCCGGTGGGCGTCCATTCATGGACAGGGACGTCCTTGGTCCCCGGCTGGGCGAAGTTCAAGGTGAGCACACCGGAGACCTTGCCGTTGCTCAAGGTCCAGCGGTACTTGACGTCGCCGGCGGTGGCCGCGGTGATGGTGCCCACGAATTTCACCGGAAGCTCCGGGCTGAAGATGATGCAGGGAACCTTGCCGGTCTTGGTCGTCTGCGTTGCGGTGGCGCCCGTGACATCGGCCGTCTTCGGCGCGGGCGGCTTGTCCGCTTCCGCGGGGACCTTGGTGCACCTGAGGGCCGGCGTGTTCCGGTTCCTCTCCTTGACCGTGTAGTCGCCGTGCTTGACGTTCTCGTCCACGTACCTGCCGTTGGAGGCCACGCGGGCGTCCGTCTTCAGCCCGGGTCCGGTGATCGTCACCCGGGCACCGCCCTGGAACCCGGAGAGTTTCAGGTCGAAGGTGGCCTTGCCGTCCGCGGCGGGTTCGCCCTTGACGAGGGCGCAGGCGGCCGCGGGTGCACGGGCCGGGACACCGGAGCCAGCGGCCGTGGCGGCGGTGGCCGGCGTGAGCACGAGCGCGGACACCATGCAGGGAGCGAACAGGGCACGGCGTTGCTGACGGTTCATGGCTGGGAACCTCTCCTTCGGGGTACGTCCTCCCCACCCCCTGGCCCCGCCCACGACCACGTGCGCGCATCACTTCCATGCTCCCCCAGCCCTGTCGCGGTGTCGATCGGGAGCGCCCGGCGAGCCCGGCGGGGAAACCCCAGGGAGGCATCCGGGGGTGCCGCGCCCCGGACCCGATGGGCAGCAGGAACCTACGCGTGCTGGTAGGCGGCGAGCGAGATGCCGACGTAGTGGGCCACGAAGGCGGCGAGGGTCAGTGAGTGGAAGACCTCGTGGAAGCCGAAGAAGCGGGGGGAGGGGTTGGGGCGCTTCATGCCGTAGATGACCCCTCCCGCGCTGTACAGCAGACCGCCGACGATCACCAGGACCAGGACGGCGATGCCGCCGGTGCGCATGAAGTCGGGCAGGAAGAAGACCGCGGCCCAGCCCATCGCGATGTAGCAGGGGGTGTAGAGCCAGCGCGGGGCGCCGACCCAGAAGACCCGGAAGGCGATGCCCGCCGCTGCGGCGATCCACACCGCCCACAGCAGGGTCCGCCCGGTGGAGGGCGGCAGCAGCAGGACGGTCAGCGGGGTGTAGGTACCCGCGATGATCAGGAAGATGTTGGCGTGGTCGAGCCGCCGCAGGATGGCTTCCCCGCGCGGGCCCCAGGTGCCGCGGTGGTAGACGGCGCTGACCCCGAAGAGCAGGCAGGCCGTGAGGATGTACACCCCGCAGGCCACGCGGGCCCGGGTCGAGTCGGTGAAGGCCATGAGGACGAGGCCCGCGACGAGCACCGCGGGGAACATCCCCAGGTGGAGCCAGCCGCGCAGGAGGGGCTTGGCCTCCAGGGCGGACTCGACGGCCTCGGCCGCCTCGACGACCGGATTGGACTCGGCGGCCGGGACGGCGGCGGCGTCAGAAGTCATGGCACACATGCTACCTACGGGTCCGTAGGTTTCTGTTGGTCCTCTTTACGGAAGATTGACGCGAGTGGCGATGCTCACGTGAGAGGCCCTCTGGACATATGCGCACATCCACCGGATGATCAGATGAGTGCGGTCGGCACCGGATGAGCGGAGCGCGAAGCGTCCGGGTCGCAGCCCCCACGGGGCAACACCAAACAAACCCCTCAACAAGGAGCAATCGTGGCGCGCGACAACGCGGCTCCCACCATCCCGACGACCCACCAGGAGCTGATCTCCTGGGTGGACGAGATCGCAGCCCTCACCCAGCCGGACCGCGTCGTCTGGTGCGACGGCTCCGAGAGCGAGTACGAGCGCCTGTGCGAGGAGCTCGTCGCCAAGGGAACGTTCAAGAAGCTCGACGAGACGAAGCGCCCGAACTCGTACTACGCCGCCTCCGACCCGTCCGACGTCGCGCGCGTCGAGGACCGGACCTTCATCTGCTCCGAGAAGGAGGAGGACGCGGGCCCGACCAACCACTGGAAGGCTCCTTCCGAGATGAAGGAGATCTTCGCCGGCGGCGAAGGCATCTTCCGCGGCTCCATGAAGGGCCGGACGATGTACGTCGTCCCCTTCTGCATGGGCCCCCTCGGCTCCGAGCTCTCCGCGATCGGCGTCGAGATCACCGACTCCGCCTACGTCGCCGTCGCCATGCGCACCATGACCCGCATGGGCAAGGCCGTCCTGGACGAACTCGGCACCGACGGCTTCTTCGTCAAGGCCGTCCACACCCTCGGCGCTCCGCTCGCCGAAGGCCAGGCCGACGTCCCGTGGCCGTGCAACACCACCAAGTACATCTCCCACTTCCCCGAGACCCGCGAGATCTGGTCCTACGGATCCGGCTACGGCGGCAACGCCCTGCTCGGGAAGAAGTGCTACGCCCTGCGCATCGCCTCCGTCATGGCCCGCGACGAGGGCTGGCTCGCCGAGCACATGCTGATCCTCAAGCTCACCCCGCCGCAGGGCGAGTCCGAGGAGCCCAGGTACATCGCCGCCGCGTTCCCGAGCGCCTGCGGCAAGACCAACCTGGCCATGCTGGAGCCCACGATCCCCGGCTGGACCGTCGAGACCGTCGGCGACGACATCGCCTGGATGCGCTTCGGCGAGGACGGTCGCCTCTACGCGATCAACCCCGAGGCCGGCTTCTTCGGCGTCGCCCCCGGCACCGGCGAGCACACCAACGCCAACGCCATGAAGACCATGTACGCCAACACCGTCTTCACCAACGTCGCGCTCACCCCGGACGGCTCCGACGTCTGGTGGGAGGGCATGACCGAAGAGGCGCCCGCGCACCTCATCGACTGGAAGGGCAACGACTGGACCCCGGAGAGCGAGACCCCGGCGGCCCACCCCAACGCCCGCTTCGCCGTCCCCGCCTCCCAGTGCCCGACGATCGCCCCCGAGTGGGAGGACCCCAAGGGCGTCCCGATCTCCGCGATCCTCTTCGGCGGCCGCCGCGCCTCCGCCGTGCCGCTGGTCACCGAGTCCTTCGACTGGAACCACGGCGTCTTCATCGGCTCGAACATCGCCTCCGAGAAGACCGCCGCCGCCGAGGGCAAGGTCGGCGAACTGCGCCGCGACCCCTTCGCCATGCTGCCGTTCTGCGGCTACAACATGGGCGACTACATGGGCCACTGGATCGACGTGGCCAAGGGCAAGGACCAGTCCAAGCTCCCGAAGATCTACTACGTGAACTGGTTCCGCAAGAACGACGCGGGCAAGTTCGTGTGGCCCGGCTTCGGCGAGAACAGCCGCGTCCTGAAGTGGATCGTCGGCCGCCTCGACGGCACCGCCGCAGGCGTCGAGACCCCCATCGGCGTCCTGCCGACCGTGGAGTCCCTCGACACCGACGGCCTGGACCTCCCGGCCGCCGACCTGGACTTCCTCCTCACCGTCGACAAGGAGGTCTGGCGCGAGGAGGCCGCCCTGGTCCCCGAGCACCTCAACACCTACGGCGACCACACTCCCAAGGAGCTGTGGGACCAGTACCACGCGCTCGTCGAGCGCCTGGGCTGAGCCAGGCCGCGCCCTGAACAAGGGCCAATGAACGTGGGAGCCCCCGACCAAGCGGCGCCCACCGCTGTGGGAGCCCCCGACCAAGCGGTTCCCACCGCAGCACATGACCGACCTCAGGAGCGTCCTCGCTCCTCCAGGTAGGTCGTGTGCGTCTGCTGACGGCGGGCCTCCACCTCGTGGAGGTCCGCCGTCACGCTTCGCGCCTCCTCGACCAGGACCGCCAACTGCCGCTCCAGGTGCCGCTCCGGCGACTCGCCGCCCGGCGCCATCCGGTTCCACCAGCGCGTCCGGTTGTACGCGTCCACGCACTCCGGCACGTCCTGCCGGATCCCCCGCGACAGCGCGTGCACCGCCTCCGGCTCGGTGGCCAGCACATCGGCCACCCAACCCGGCGCCAGCAGCGCCCCGTACAGCTCCAGCAGCACCCCCAGCGTGTCCCCGGCCCCCGACGGCAGCTCCACCTCGGCCAGGTACTCCCGCAGCCGCGCGAAGTCGTCGCGCAGTACGCCGAGTTCCTCGCGCGGATCGAAGGGCGGCGGCGCCGCCCGCTCCGGCGGGGCGATCAGCGCGCCCGCCCCGTACAGCCCGGCGACCACCACCGGCCAGTACGCGCCGCCCGCCCCGGCCAGGGTCAGACCCACCCCGGCCACGCCGCAGGCCGAACCGGCCAGGTTCTTCTTCGACTCCAGGTAGCCGAGGACCATTCCGGATCTACTGGTAGCCACGGATCTCCTCGAATGCTCCGTTCAGCGAACCGTTCCCGCCGGTGGCGTCGAAGAGGCGCCCGCCGGTCAGTTCGGTGATGTGGGTGATCTCCTTGCGGTCCGAGTCGCCGAACAGCACCGCGAAGACCGGCGTGTGCTTCTGCGCCTCGGGCAGCGCGGCGTAGAAGGAGTCGAAGTGCCCGGCCCCCACGCCCTCCGTGTTCTCCCCGTCCGTCATCAGCACGATCGAGGTGAAGGCGTCCGTACCGCCCTTGCCGAGGTGTTCGTACGCCGCCTCCAGACTGCTGTAGACCGCCGTACCCCCCTCCGGCGCCAGCGACTGCACATCGGCGCGCACCGCATCCAGCGCCGGCCCCGGATTGCCCGGCTCGACGACGTGCGTCCGAACCTTCTTCACCTTGGACCCGAACGGCAGGAGCGTCACCTCCTCGCGGTCCCGGAAGCGCTCCCCGGTCCCCGAACTCCCGCTCCCCGTCAGGTCGGTCAGCGCCGACTTCAGTCGTCCGATACGGTCCTCCTCGGCCATCGAACCCGAGGTGTCCAGCACGTACACCGTCCGCGAAGGCCGGCGCAGCTCGTTCTCGTACGAGGCCAGCAGCCCGTCCGCCACCGAACGTGAACCGGGGAAGGGCAGCTCGCGCCGCATCGAAGCGTCCAGCCCGGCCGCCGGAGCCACCCCGGCCGCCACCGGGCGGCGGAAGGTCTGCTCGGTGATCGCCTTCTGGGCCCCGGCGCCGCGCAGGTACTCCGTCAGCGCCCGCCCCGACTCACGGGCCCCGGCCGGGGCCGACGTCAGCAGGGTCAGCGGATAGTGCGCGGTGACCACCCCGTCGCGCGGCCGGATCACCGTCAGCGGGGCCTTGGCGTCGCGGTTCATGGACAGCAGCACCGACTCGTAGTTCACCAGCGCGTCCACGTCCCCGCGCTTGGCGTACGCCGACACCAGCCAGCCGGAGGAGCCCGAGGTCAGCTTCTGCCCGGAGAAGAACTCCTTCAGCCGCGGCGAGGCCGCCTTCACGTCCGCGTCGGTCAGCGCGGCCTGCGCGCCCGACAGGCCCGAGGCCACCGACACCAGGGCGGAGAAGCCCGAGTTGGAGCGCACCGGGTCGGTCATCCCGTACGTCAGCTTCCCCCCGGCCACGGCCTCGTGCACCGCCGACCAGGTCACCTCCTCGGGCTTCCAGCCGAGCCGGGCCACCGCCTCCGGCTTGACGCCGAGCGCGACCGGGGAGGACATCACCGGGGTCTCGTTGGCGAGCTTCCCGGCCGCCTCGGGACGCAGCCGCAGGTAGTCGTTGGACGACAGCCAGATCGCGTCGTACTTCCCGTCCGCCTTCCCGGAGGCGACCTGCTCGGCCGCGTCCAGCGTCCCGGACCAGGTCAGCTGGACCGTCACCCCCGTGGCCTTCTTGGCCTGCGCCAGCACCGGCTCCAGGTCGGCCAGCTCACTGGAGGCCAGTACCCGCAGGGTGCCCTCCTTGTACACGGACTTCTCGGGCTCGGCGGACCTCTCGGGCTCGGCGGTACACGCCGTCGCGGCGGTGAGCACGGCCAGCGCGAAGCCGATCCAGCCTCGCCGAGCACCATTCAGCCTCGCCGGCGATTGAGGCGCGGGGTCTGGGGCGGAGCCCCAGTTCCGGGAAGGGGCGGGGCGGGAACCGGCTCCGCGCAGCGGCCGCCTCACAGCGCACCCCCCTCAAGCGCACTGGCGGTCCGCGTCCGCGCGAGGTACGCCGACGCGGTCTGCAGCTCCCCGGCCAGGGACTCCACGGTCGCGGCCATGTTCTCCGTGGCCTGCACCTTGAAGGTGTCGATCGCGTCGAGCGTCTTGTAGATCTGCGCGAACGCCGTCCGCAGGGTCTCCGCGCCCACCGCCGGATCGGCCGCGATCCGCTGGATCTCGCCGCTCTGCGTGGACAGCATCTCCGCGTTGCCCCGGATCAGCTCCTCGGTCGTGCCCTTGAGGGCGTTGACCTGCTCTACGACCTTGCGCTGGTTGTCGAGCGCCGAGGCCAGCATGACCGCGATACGCAGCGCCGACACGGTCGTGGTGGCGGCCCGGTCCACACCCTTGATCAGCTCGTCGTTGTTGCGCCGGACCACGTCCATGGCCAGATAGCCCTGCGCGCAGACGGCCAGCTGCGTCAGCAGGTCCTGGTGTTTCTGCCGCACCGGGAAGAGCACGTCCGCGCGCATCGCGTCGGCCCGCTGCGGGTCGGTGTGCCCGGCCTCGGCGATCCGCCGCTCGACGGCCGCGTCCAGGGCCTCGGTGAGGACCGCGTACTCCTGGAGCTTGCCCATCGTCTCCCACAGGCGGGCCCGCTCGGTGTGCAGGGCCGCGTTGTCGCGGCGCAGCTCGTCCTGGCCTCCGCGCAGCGCGCCCACGATCTTGTTGAGGGTGGCCTGCGAGGACGCGTACTTCGCCACGTGGTCGCGGAACCTGTTGCCGCCCGGCAGCTTCGCGAGCAGCTTGCGGGCCCCCTTGGCGGGCGCCTCCCGCGGATCGAGGTCCTCGACGGTGCGCCGCAGCTCGACCAGCGACCCGGCGACGCGGGCCTGGGCGTCGCCGCCCTCGCCGGAGCCGAGGGAGCGCACGGCCCGCTCCAGCATCCGGTTGGACTGCTGGGCGGCGCTGCGGATGTCGGCGGAGCCCAGCCCGGCGATCTCGCCTATGCGCTGCGCGAACTCCGGGGAGCGGCTGTCGATCCCGGCGAGCCCGCCGACGTACTCCCCGGCCCGGCGGGCCATCTCCTCGCGGACGCCGTCCTGGAGCGGGACGAGGCCGGAGGCCTGCTCCCGGCGGACCGGGGCGACGGGGTCGGGCGGGGTGAGGACGAGCGGGGCGTCTTCCCCGCCGGCGGTCGGTGTCGGTGTCATGGCGTGTCCCCCTGGGCCTTGGAGCGCTCGGCCAGCGCCATCAGGATCTTGACGGTGGGTGTGCCGACCTGGCGGATGCCGGTCAGTCCCGGGTTGAGGTACGCGGCGTGCGGGGCGGTCGCGGCGGTGAACTCGGGCACGCCGTCCTGCGGGCGGAAGCCGTGGCGCAGGGCCAGCTCGCGCAGCTTCGGGTCGGTGGCGAGGAGGGAGCCGAGCTCCTGGGCCTTGTCGCCGAGCGGGACGAAGGTGTGCGCGGTGTTGACCGTGGTGTCCGGGTAGAGGACGACCATGTCGCCCGGCTCCTGCTTCTGCAGCAGCAGGGCGGCCACCTGGGACTCGTACACCAGGATGAGCGGCTCGCCGCTGCCGCTGATGAAGGCCCGGAAGGGGTCGTCGGTGCTGGGTTCCAGGGCGCCCTGGACCGAGATGAGCTTGCGCAGCAGCGGCGCGGTGCGCGTGATCCCGGCGTCGTCGGCGACGACGTTGTTGCTGTTCGCGACGTTGGAGGTGGCGGCCAGGAAGAGGGCGCCGGAATTGGAGGTGGCCGGGTCGGTGGTCTTGACGAACACGGTGCCGGTCAGCTCGGAGTGGGCGGCGGAGCCGGACAGCTGCTGCCAGGTGCGGTCCTCGGCGGCGGCCTTGAGGAAGGGGCCCATGAGGAGGGTCCCGGAGTTCTTCCCGTTCATCTTCGCCAGCCCGTTGGCGGCGAGCACCTGGGCGGCGTTGGTGCGGGCGATGACGACGAGCGGGGAGAAGAAGGGCTTGGTGGTCTGGGCGCCCTTGAGGCCGGCCGCGACCTCGATCTCCTTGGCGGGTTCACTGCTGCTGGGGAAGGCGAAGTCGAACTCCTTGAGGGCGAGTTGGTCCATCGCCCAGGAGCCCGAGGTCTCGGTCTTCACGGTGTAGCCCTTGTTCGCAAGGGCCTTGACGACGTCGGGGTCGCGGAAGAATTCGGACTTCTCCGAGCCGATGACGCCACGCACGGTCTTCGTTGCCGTGGTTGCTGAGTCCTGCCCCTGGAAGAGGACGACGTAGATCACGCCGCCTACGAGGAGGAGGCCCAGGACGATTCCTAGGATGCGTCTCACGAGGTGCAGCGTGCTCGCGGAAACCCACATTCCGCGACGAGTTGAATGAACGTCAGGTGGCCAGGCGGTCCCACTTCGAAATGCTGTGTGAGCCCGTGGGTGCTGGTGGGCGGGGCGGCCGCCCGGGAGGATCGTGCCATGGGCGTGAGCGCGTTGAAGTGGCAGGGCTGGCTGGTCGGTCTGGTGGTGCTGGCCGGACTGCTGGTGTTCGCCCCGCTGGGCCTGTACGTGTGGGCCAGCGGAGGCGATCCGCCGGCGCCGCCGCCGCGGGCCGCGGTGGAGGACGTACGGGTCACCGCGTGCCGGATCGACCCGGCGAGCCGCCGGGTGGTCGCGGGGGTGACGGCCGCGGGCAGGCCCGAGGGGCTCGGCGCCTACGTGGTCACGGTCGAGTTCCGCGAGACGGCGCAGCCGGACCCGGCGCAGCGGGCCGCGCAGGCCCTGGTCAAGATCCCGGGCGTGGCTCCGGGGGCCACCGAGTCGGGGGAGGCGGTCGGCCCGGTGTGGCCGATCGCGACGGTCCCGTGGTGCGGAGTCGCGGCGGCGGCCTTCACGGCGGAGCCGTAGGGCTTCTCATCGGCCTGGCCTGGTCCCGGGGCTGCGCGGGGTGCAGGTCGCGGGGTCGCAGGGTGCGGGGTCGCGCGTGCCCCGCGCTGTGGTCCGCCGGGCTTCCCGCAGGGAACATGGCACCCGGTCCGGAGCCTCCGCGGCCCCGGACCGGGGCCGTCAGTGGGCGCCGGCCAGGTCGAGGGCGTCGAGGGCGGCGGAGTGCGCGTCCATGCGCTCGGCGGCGAGGATCGCGACGGTGGTGTCGGCGCGGGACGCGGCCACGAGGAGCGCGCGGGCGGCGAGGTCGTGCGCACGGTGGTGCAGGACGGCGGTGTCCCCGCTCGGCCCGCCCTGCGGCGCACGCGCGGGCTCGGCCCCGCGCAACCGCGTCACCTGCGCGGCGATCGCGTCGGAGGCCCCGTCGAGCCCGAGCTCGTCGGTGACCGCGAGCAGTGCCGCGAGGTGCCCGGCGAGCTGGATGTCCAGGGCTTCGCCGCGGCTGCGGTGCGGGTAGTCGGGGGTGGCGGCGCCCATGCGGTGGACGACCGGCTTGCTGCGGCTCGGCTCGTACATGAGGAGGCCTCCTGCGTGGGGTCAGGAGACCATCCTACATTGGATTCGTTCTAAAGTTGAGCTGGATCCGGTAATGCTCGACCCGCACGCGAGGCGCGGCCGCGACGGCTGCGCCCTACGGCTGGCCGTACCCGTCGAGGAACTTCCCGATCCGGGTCACGGCGTCCGCCAGGTCCTTCGCGTTCGGCAGCGTCACGATCCGGAAGTGATCGGGCTCGGGCCAGTTGAAGCCCGTACCGTGCACCACCATGATCTTCTCGGCCCGCAGCAGGTCGAGGACCATCTGCCGGTCGTCCTTGATCTTGTAGACGGAGGGGTCGAGCTTCGGGAAGAGGTACAGGGCGCCCCGGGGCTTCACGCAGGTGATGCCGGGGATCTGGGTGAGCAGCTCGTACGCCGTGTCGCGCTGCTCCAGCAGCCGCCCGCCGGGGAGCACCAGGTCGTTGATCGACTGCCGGCCGCCGAGGGCGGTGGCGACCGCGTGCTGCGAGGGCATGTTCGCGCACAGGCGCATGTTGGCCAGGATCGTCAGGCCCTCGATGTACGACGAGGCGTTCTTCTTGGGGCCGCAGACCGCCATCCAGCCGGCCCGGTAACCGGCGACGCGGTAGTTCTTGGACAGCCCGTTGAACGTGAGGGTCAGCAGGTCCGGCGCGATGGCGGCGGTGTTCGTGTGTGTCGCTCCGTCGTACAGGATCCGGTCGTAGATCTCGTCCGAGCAGACGACCAGGTTGTGGCGGCGCGCGATGTCCGTCAGCCCGCGCAGCATCTCGTCGTCGTAGACGGCGCCGGTCGGGTTGTTCGGGTTGATGATCACGATCGCGCGGGTGCGGTCGGTGACCTTGCGCTCGATGTCCGCGAGGTCCGGCATCCAGTCGGCCTGCTCGTCGCAGCGGTAGTGCACGGCCGTGCCGCCCGCGAGCGAGACGGAGGCGGTCCACAGCGGGTAGTCCGGCGCCGGGACCAGCACCTCGTCGCCGTCGTCGAGCAGCGCCTGCATCGACATCTGGATCAGCTCGGAGACGCCGTTGCCGAGGTAGATGTCCTCGACGTCCAGCTCGATGCCCTTGGTCTGGTAGTGCTGCATGACCGCGCGGCGCGCGGAGAGCAGCCCCTTCGCGTCTCCGTAGCCGTGGGCGTTGCCCAGGTTGCGGAGCATGTCCTCAAGGATCTCCGGGGGGCACTCGAAGCCGAAGGCCGCGGGGTTGCCGGTGTTGAGCTTGAGGATGCGATGACCTGCTGCTTCGAGCCGCATCGCCTCTTCGAGCACGGGGCCGCGGATCTCGTAACAGACATTGGCGAGTTTCGTTGACTGGATCACCTGCATGACGGGAGCTTACGGGGCCGGGTGCGGGCTCGCCCTGCCATTTGGGTGCCGGATGCCAGGAGGGATATGTCCTGGTTCGCGCGATGGGAGGGTGGTGGCCGGGTCCCTCCTTGGAATCCGGGGCCGGCCCGCGCTCCGGCCTGCGGAACGGGTGCACGCACACGGCGCCGGAACGCCCGATGTTGCGCTCGTCACCCCGGGCGCCGCGCGCGGGAACCCGGGCCGGCGGACTGCCTCCGCTGAGTACGCGGCATGAGTACGCGCACTCATGCGCAAGACCGCCCCGGCGGCGAGGCTGGGCGTCGTGGATCAGGCGGGAGCCGGGCGGGAGCCGGGCGGCTGGTCCCGGACATCAGCGAGCGAAGGGCGCGAGCAGTGGAGTTCGTAGTCGGCGACATGACGATCACCACCGTGGGCACGGACGGTGACGACCGGGTGATCGAGTTCCTGGTGACGAACCGCAAAGGTACCGGCACCGACGCCTTCGCGATCTTCCGCGAACACGGCGAAGGCTGGGAGGGCGCCCGCCTCGCCATCGACCCCCAGTCGGGCACCGTCCCGGTGGCGGCGGTGGAATGGGCGGTGGAGTTCGCCCGCGAGTACTTGTGAGGGGCGGGCCGGGGCGGCTTGTGGGGGCGGGGCGGGGGCGGGGCGGGCCGAGGCGGGCGGGGTCCGGGCGCGGGTGGGGCGGCTTCGGCCGGGCGGGATCTTGGAGGCGGGGCGGGGCTTGGGGGGCCTGTACCGGTGGGACGGGATCTTGAAGGCTGGGCGGGGGCCTGGGGGCCTGTGCCAGTGGGACCCGATCAGAGAAGGTTTGGGGGTTTCCCGTCAGTCCCATCGTCTCTCCGTGTCGGGCCGGCCCCTCAAGGGCGCTCCCTGCGGTCGCGTCGCTTCGCGATGGCCTGCGGCCACCCTTGACCGGCCGTCCCGACACGGAAAGACAGGACTGTCGGGAAGCCCCCAAAAGAACGGTCACCTGGGGACAAGTACTTGTGCGGGGCGGCCGGGGAGGGGCGGGCTGATGCCCTGGGGGCTGTTCCGGCCCGGCCTGAGCACCATCTGAAGGGTGCCGGGGGCGCGGGGACAGCCACCCGTCACCAGACAGCGGTCAGATGGGGGTCGGGAGCGGGGGCGCGTCAAATCGCTACGCGCTCCTCATCTCTCAGCGTCCGGCGCCCGTCTGTGGCGGCTTGAGCCCAACTCACACTCGGCTGGCCAACGCCCACTCACCCCAGGCGCCGACCAAACCGGTGGCGGCTTATGTCCAGCCCCAGACGGGCGCCGGACGCCCTCGCTCGGGAGCGCGTAGCGATCTGTGGCGGCTTATGTCCAGCCCCAGACGGGTGGCGGACGCCTTTGCTCGGGAGCGCGTAGCGATCTGTGGCGGCTTATGACCAGCCCCAGACGGGTGGCGGACGCCCTTGCTCGGGAGCGCGTAGCGATCTGTGGCGGCTTATGACCAGCCCCAGACGGGTGGCGGACGCCGTCGCTCGGGAGCGCGTAGCGATCTGTGGCGGCTTATGTCCAGCCCCAGACGGACGCCGGACGCCATCCGCGAGGAGCGCGTAGCGATTTGATGCGCTATCGACTCCTGGCGGTTCCTGCCGGGGGTCTGGTCGGGGTCTTGCTCCGACAAGGCGGCTGCAACCAGGCCGCCCATCCCGGACCGCCCCATGCAGCTATCTGTCCCAGGTGACCGTTCTTTTGGGGGCTTCCCGACAGTCCTGTCTTTCCGTGTCGGGACGGCCGGTCAAGGGTGGCCGCAGGCCAT
>NZ_JBEZMA010000068.1:0-36881 GCF_040652415.1 Streptomyces sp. NPDC048255 | reverse complement strand
GGGGGTTTGTGATGCTCTGGGCGCGCCCCGCAACCTATGGTGGCTGAAACGGGTGGGGGGCATGGGCGGTTTCTTTTCACTGTAATACGGGGGGGGGGGGGGGGGGGGGGGCCACGGCGCCGTGGGGCCGCGACAGGACCCCCGTCCCGGTCGCGGCCCCACCGCTTCGAGGAGCCGTCGGCTCGATCAGCCGCCGTGGCTGCCGCGGCGCCGATGGTGAGGGCGGCCAGCACCCGCGAACGCATCGGCCGCCACCACGGCCTGTGGCGCGACGTCGTGCTGCTGGAGCGGCGCAGCACCCTGGTGGTGTGAGCCGATCCGGAAATTCCGGTTCCCGGCCGGTGGGCTCCGGGTGCAGGAGTCGGCCACGGCCATCTCCATTGCTGACATCGCCTGGGCTCGCGCGGAGCTGGCCCGGTTCCTGGAGCTGACCACGCTGTACCACCCGCCGGACCCTCCGGGGGTCACCTTCATCACGTCGCGTATGTCCAACCGGGCGGATCAGAAGGACATCCTGGCCAGTGCCCAGGTGGTCGAGCAGATCCTGGACCGGGTGCTTCCCGGCAGGCGCACGGAGATACCGGACAGCCGCGTCAACCGCTGGTGTCGACACCGGGAGGCCGCCCAGCGAGCTGAGGCCGTGCTGGAGCGCGACGGCGAGGTACGTGCGCGGCTAGGGGACGATGCCCCGGACCTGAACGCCTCGGCGATGCACCCCTGGGCCTGGGAGGGTGCGCGGCCGCTGTGGCAGAGCGGGCACTTCCGTCTTCCACGCGATAGCCGGGGGAAGAGGTCTGGCCTGTCTCCGGGGGCCGGCGGCGCCGTCAGGGTACATGTACCGGTATGGCTCGTGATCGGATCCGGTGGCTCCTTGTCGTGGAACGCGCTCGGGAGATCGTGGACGGGTACGCGCCGCTGAAGGTCACGCTGCGGCAGGTGATGTACCGGCTCGTATCCGAGGGCGTGCTTCCGCATACGTCGCCGATGTACCGCCGGCTGTCCGCGCAGCTGGCCCAGGCCCGGCGGGAGGGCCTCGGCAGCAAGCTCCGGAAGGGCGAGGCGGGTGACGCCGACATCAGCTCCTTCCAGAACGTCATCGACGGCGTCAAGGAAGCGGGCAAGAGCGCGGGCGCCGAGGTGACGGACAAGGTCCCGAGAGTGTTGCAGCTCGGCGGATAGCGCCGCCGGCCGGGGCCCGCCGAAACGGGCCCCGGCCGGCGGCAAGGGACTACGGGGCCTGCGGCGTGATGAGGGTGGACGCGGTGTCCTGGTTGTTCTGCTTGCGCGGGTCCGCGTCGTCGCCGAACACAGTGGCGGTGTTGTTCAAGGTGGTGGGCTCCGAAACGTCGGCCGCGGTGCCGGTCACCTCGATCTCCACACTGTCACCCTTCGCCAGCGGGCCACCCGTGCAGGAGAGGAGGCCGTCGGTGATCTCGCACCCTTCGGTCTAGGTGGTGGGCGACAGGAGCTCCGCGGGGAGGTAGTCGGTCAGCGACCAGCCGGAGGAGTCGCCCGTACCCTTCCCCTTCTCCTCTTTGCTCACGTTCTTCACCGTGATGCGGTAGGTGATCTCGCCGCCCGACGTGACTTCCCTGGTGCCTTGCTTGTCCACCGCGAGGTCGGCCTTGGAGTCGAGGAAGCAGGAGGTGGCGTCGAGGTTCACCAGCTCCTGCTCAGGGGCCGCGTCCTGCGTCGACAGGATGGTGAACTCGGGGTCGACGGCGGTCGCGTTCTTCACGTGCACCCGGAAGAGCTCTCCGGGGGAATTGCGGAAGAATCCGAGATCGCCGTTGCCGTACACGAAGACGCCGCCGAAGTCCGAACCCCCGGGAAGGACACCGGGGAAGAAGTCCACGTCTCCATTGGAGATGCGGATACGCGCGATGGCGCCGTCGTCGGTCGAGCCCCACAGGAATCCGTCGCGGAACGCGATGTCGAAGATGTCGAGTTCCGGGTCGGACAGCTCAGGGACATCGATGGAACCCGTGACCGAGCGGGACTTGACGTCGACCTTGTAGATCGTCGGCGTATCGTCGGCCAGGATGTAGTAGTTGCCCTTGTCGTCGAACGTTCCCGAGATGTAGAGGGCGGGCGGCAGACCGTCAATGGCACCGAGGTTGGTGAAGTCGCCATTGCGGTCGAAGCGGACCAGGTCGTTGTTCGCGTTGCCGAACGTGGTCCCGTAGAGGAAGCGGTCGCGCGGGTTCACGCCGATGGCGTTGTAGAGGAACGGCGTCGGGTTGCCCAGCGCTGTGAACTGGACCGTTCCGGGCCCTCTGTCGGCGGTGTAGAGCTGGTCTTCCGGGTTGCCGAACGAGGCGTACACCTTCCCGTCACACTCAACGCCGTTCTTCCCGTGGGACGGGTTCTGCGCGATAGCCGCCGCGGGGGCCGGGGCGGCACCGGCCGGTGACGCCGGCAGGCTGGAAGCGAGTCCTGCGACGATACCCACCGCGCCCAGTGCGGAAAGCGCGCGCAGCCGCCGCTTTCCCTGCTTCAGCCCGTTTGTTCCTCGAATCACGAACATGCACCTTTCACTGCTTAAGGCGGACAGGCCCATGACTGGGCCCCTCAGTGTGTGCCGGATGTGACGGACAAGCATCAGCACAAGGGATGTTGGGTCGGACATCGTGGCTCGGGCTTTGGGGGTGGAGTTCACTCCAATGCACCAGGGCACCGCCGCCAGGCCGGAGACGTTGCCGAGTACCGCGACAAGGAACGTGAACAGCGCGGTGTGAACCCGGTACCCGGCCGCGCCGACGTCATCTTCCTCGAGATCGACGTAGTGGACCCCTCGGACTTCAGCGACACCCTCACCGTCCAGGGCGTCGACGTGGACGGCTACCGGATCCTGCGCGCGGCCGCGCCGGCCGCGCCGAACGCCATCGCCGCCATCCTCCTGGCCCTGCGCGACGCCACCGGGGTCCAGCCGCACTGCTATTTCGCCTGGGCCGAGGGCAGCCCTCTGGTCCACATGGTCCGCTACTTCCTCCTGGGACGCGGTGACACCGCTCCGGTCACCCGCGAGATCATCCGCAGCCACGAACCCGACCCCGCCCGCCGCCCCGGCATCCACGTCGGCGGCTGACCACCACAGCCGTACGCAGCCACGTCCAAGGATGCCGCGGCTGGGTAGAGCGAAAGGCACGCCATGACCTCTACGCCGGACCGCCGCATGCGGCTCAGGATCATCGTCCTCACACTGGGCGCGGCCGCCATGATCACAGCAGGACTGGCCACCGAGTGGTGGTGGCTGCTCGGCATCGGCGTGTGGACCGTGATCGTGGCGTTCCTGATGGAGATGATCTACCGCCCGTAGGCCGGTGACATCTACGCTCTCCGGGCCCGCATCAGCCCGGTGCCAACGGCCAGCTGAGTCTGTCACAGACAAGCGGCTGCCGAAGGGCCTCAGCGGCCGTGCGTGCCCGATCAAGGATGCAGATCATCGAACCGCACCTTGAAGATCATCTGAGATTCCCGTGCCCGCACCGAAGGAAAGGGCTGCCCACCCAATGACCCGGGTGCTCGTGGTGGAAGGCGACCCTCAACTCGTCCGCGCGCTCAAGGTCAACCTCCAGGCCCGGAAGTTCGACTCCCAGGAAGCCGGCACCGGAGCCGACGCGCTGCGGCTTGCCGCCGCACGCACTCCCGACGTCATCCTGCTGGACCTTGGTCTGCCGGACATGGACGGCATCGATGTGATCAAGAGCATCCGACGCTGGAGCAGAGTCCCCATCCTGGTCCTGTCCGCTCGGCGCACCTCGCAGGAGAAGGTCCGTGCCCTGGATGCGGGCGCGGACGACTACGTGACAAAACCGTTCAGCATGGACGAGCTGCTCGCCCGGCTCCGCGCTGCCACCCGCAGGGAGGCGACGTCCGGCGCCGCGGACCGGCCCATGACGGTCATCACCGAAGACTTCACCGTCGACCTTGCCGCGAAGAAGGTCCGGCGCGGAGAGCGCAGTGTTCGGCTGACCCCGACCGAGTGGCACCTGCTGGAGATCCTCGCCAGCCGCCCCGGCCACCTGTTCAGCCAGCGAAAGCTGCTGTTGGAGGTCTGGGGACCGGTATATGCCGACAACACCACCTACCTGCGGGCCTACATGGCAAAGCTTCGGCGCAAACTGGAGGCGAACCCCTCCCATCCGCGGTACCTGATCACCGAGCCGGGCATCGGATACCGCTTCGAGCCCTGACCGTTCGTTCCGGCCCCGCACAGCGGCACGACCGTCACGGGGAGCCGTGCGCGGTGAATGCCTGCGCCGTTGAGCCGCCCTTCGAGCTCTGGGAAGGCCCTGCGACACACATTTGTCTCATCGAACTTTGACCACCGCAGGTCAAGGGCAGATGCCTCCGGGCCGGGCCAGGCGCTACCTGGCCGGCTGACGCTGTCGCCTGCGGTTCCCGTCCTCGAGAAGGTACGGCTCGCTGTGGCCTTACGAACTCCTTTGCGGGGTCCTACCTTTGAGTCATGGAAACTCAGCCTCCCGGCTCGCTTTCGGAAGTTGCATTACCCGTGAAAGCCGGATGACGGCTGCTGTTTGTGCCCGGCAGGGCCCACGAGCTGGCTGCCCTGCTCGGCGGGAGCATCATGGTCCCGCCGGTGGTCGCAGCCCCCCGACTGCACTTATGAAGCGGGCCGTGAGACACCGCAGGTATCCGTCGCATTCAAGTTGGCAGATTCGCGGCCTTTCGCGTTTGGCGTGGCCGGTTCGCATTCGATCTCGCTTCGATTGTGGGGGTTTGCGTCCTGCCCTCTGAGTACGGACGAGTCTGCCCGGAAGGCTTGGCTGGAAAGCGCTCTGCGCGGAGGAACGTAACGGGCAGACTTGCCCGGAATGCACGGGTGAGCGAGCGGAGGGACGTGGGGATGGGCATACGGGGGCGCGTGGCGGTGGTTCGGTGACGGCGTATCACATCAAATATCTGCCGACCGGGACCCTGCCGACCGGGACTCTGCCGGCAGACCGTGTCGGCACCTGGTCCGTGACCCCGGACGGTGTCGTTTCCCGGTCTGTGTCCAGAGGCGGCGTCGCCACCTGGGCTGTGGCCGACGCCGAACGATGGCGGAAGGCGGCAGTCCCGGCCGTCCTCGCCCCGGCCATGGGCGGCTGGGTCCTGGCCGCTCTGGTGGCGGTGGCGTACGTTCTGCTGTTCGGGCTCTCGTCCGCGTCCGCGGCCTGGCATCGCGGGCCCGGGGAGGGGACGGACTGGCTGAGGTATCCGGGTCTGATCCTCCTGACCGCCCTGCCGTTCTGGTATCGCTACGTTCCGGTCGCGGCCATACCGGCGGCTGTGTTCGTCGCTGTAGAAGCGGTTCTGACTCTGACTCGGACCGGCGACGTGGACCATCCGGCGAGGGCCGGATGGCTGGTCATCCTCGCCGCCAGCGCCGTCGCGTTCACAGGAGGCTGTCTGCGGCAGCGGGCCCGACGCCGACAGCGGGCCCTGGCCCTCGCCGCTGCGGGAGAGCGCCGCTTCCCGCTACCCAAAGGCACCCCGGAATCGGACGGCCACCGCGGATACGAGCAGGTCTACTTCGGGCTGGCGCTCTGCCTGGTCGCCACAGTCATCCTCGCCGAGGGCCTGTTCGGGGAACCGGCCGCGTCCGGCGTTGCCTACGACGCCGTGGGGCAGCAGGGCATCGCTCTGGTGCTCCTTGTGGCCGGTACGACGTTCTACGGCCGGGGCCAGCTCGCCTACCTGGCGGCCCGGCGCTTGCACGGGGAGCCACAGCCGGCCCTGATCGTAGGCGTGCGCGTGGGGGCGAACGGGCGCCACTGGGTGTGCGCGGACGCCCGCACCCGCTCCGCAGCGCCCCTGATCGCGTACCTTCCCGGCAAGAGCGACACCCGCGACAGGACCCGGCTTCTGGGCAGCGGCTCGGCGTACGGAGTGGGCAACGGGCACCACGACATCGACCCTCGGCACGAGCCCTTCGAAGCGGTCCTGTACGGCACCCTCGCGGAGGGCGACGAAGTCGCCCTCGAATACGCCTGTGCCGAATACCACCGCCACCAGGAGATGGGACGGATGTACGCGACCGTCACCACTACCCCGCTCCGCCCAGACCGCCGCCACGGACTGGGCCCGTGGGCACCGGTGGACGGCCCTGCCCGACAGCGCGAGCGGCTCCGCGAGGCCCGGGAGAAAGCGGAGCGCTACCGGGAGGACCAGCGCAGGGCGGAGGAGCGCCGCAGGAACCCACCGCCCGGCTCGTCGCCCGGGAGGCGCGGGAGCGACTCCAGCAACCGGTACGACGGGGGCGGCTGCGGCTCCAGTGGCTCATCGAGCTGCGGGGGCGACTGAGCCCTGACATCCGTTAGCAGCTCACCGTCAACATTCGGCTGTCAGCGATCCAACGTCGACAGCGGGTATCAGACGGCTCAGTGCGCCCAGTCGAAGACGCCAGATCTCAGGTCGATCTGCGCGTTGACGCCACCGAGGTTGAGCCTCCGACGCCGTCCTCCAGCTCGAACACGGCACTGCTGAGGGAGGCGCTGGCTGGCAGCGTCTCGAACGCTTCGCAACCGCGGCGTCCTACCGCACAATCGGCGAGGAAGCCCCTGTAGCACGGGCGTCCGCTGGGAGGCAGCCCGCCACCGGGACGGCTCGGGTCAGCTGGCCTGCTCACGGAGTGGGCTTGCGGTGGCGTCCGGTGCCTGGGGCCAGGGGGTTGCGTCCCGTGATGGGACCGGTTACCTCGGCAGGGGTGCTGTCGGGCTGCGGGTTCAGCACGCGCCGGGCCGCTGCGTAGTTTTCCACGGGCATGAGCGGCTGGCAGGCGAAACCGTCCCACTCCAGGATCAGGCGCGGCGCATCGGCGTCGACGTGGGCAGCGCGCTGCGGGCCGGCACCGAGGGTGATGGCCTTGAGTTCGCCTGGCCTGCGCAAACGCCCTTGCCGGCGGGCGGCCCAGCGTTCCAGGGGTTCGTCGGTCATGTCGTACCTCCGTGAGGGGCAGCACCCTACCGAAATCGGACAACACGCCGCCCCCCTCTCCCAGGACGGAAGGAGGGAGCGGTCGTGTGTACGACTACCGCCACGACTTGAGGGGGAAGGCCCGCCCGAAGTGGTGGGCATCCGTTGTTCCGCCTCAGGCTGCGTGCGGTTCCACTAGGCAGTGTCTGACAAATGATCACGGGCTGGTTCGCGGAGCCAGAGGATCAGCGAGGCCAGGACGACGCCGGCACGGTAGCGGTCGGCAAGCTTATCGAATCTCGTCGCGATCGCGCGGAACTGCCTGAGGCGTGCGAAGCATCGTTCGACCACGTTGCGGTCGCGGTAGAGCTCCTTGACAAAGGCGGGCGGTCGGCCGCCGAGGCGCCCTCGGCGTCGGCGGTTGACTGTTTGGTCGCGGCGCTCGGGGATCGTGACGGCGATGCCCCGACGCCGCAGCAGGTGCCGGATCGCTCGGCTGGAGTAGGCCTAATGGGAACCGAAGGCCGGCATGAGCTGGTCTTCAGGGCGCGAGCCGAGCCTTTGAGTATGCCCGGGCCTGAGAGCCCTGTTGACAAGACAAGACTGGCTCGCGCCCCGCAACGGGTGTCAGGCGTTCAGGATGAGACACAGATCCGTCCACGAAGGCATCCCAACGGTCCTGTTGGTGCAGGCAACTCGACCTTTCGCTGCTGCGCGGTTTGCTGTTCGTAGTCCGAGCCGGTTGTGCGGATCACCTCTCACCTCTGCCTTGAGCTTTCAGCTCTGACACGGACCGGGGGCCGCATGACCCGCTGGGGTTGCGAACGGCTGGTGGGATGACGTGCCTTGAGCACTTCCATTAGGGAGCACGCGCACCCTGCACAGGCTCTGGCCTGGGAAGAGAGTCGCGACGAAGGAGGGCCGGATGGAGATCACCGGATTACCGACGCCAGTGTTCTGCGGCGTGGACTGGGCCGAAGACCACCACGACATCGCCCTGGTCGATGCCGGAGGAAAGCAACTCGCCAAACTGCGGATCAGCGACGACGCGGCGGGATTCGCCCAGCTCATGACCCTGCTGGCCGAACACGACGATAGCCAGGATGCCCCGATCCCCGTGGCGATCGAGACATCGCGGGGACTGCTCGTCGCCTGCCTGCGGGCAACCGGCCGACCGGTCTTCGCGATCAACCCCCTGGCAGTCGCCCGCTACCGAGACCGCCACTCTGTCGCCCGCAGGAAGTCAGACGCCATCGACGCCGCAGCACTGGCCAACATCTTGCGAACCGACATGGCCGCCCACCGGCCGCTGCCCGCGGACTCCGAGCTCGTGCAGGCCATCGCCGTCCTCGCGCGGGCCCAGCAGGACGCCGTCTGGGCCCGCGGCCAAGCCCAGAACAAGCTCCGCTCGCAGCTCAGAGAGTTCTACCCGGCGATCCTCGAGGCCTTCGCCCAGCACAAGCACGGCCTGTGCTCGAGGGAAGCCCGCACCATCCTGACCGCAGCTCCGACCCCCGCCGCGGCTGCGAAGCTGACACGGCGGCGCCCTCAGTCGCTGCCCAAGCAGGCCGGCCGGGTCCGTGGCATCCAGGCCGAGGCCGAAAGGCTCCACGAGGTCTTCAGGCGCGACTACCTCCACCAGCCCCCGCAGGTCGAGGCGGCGCTCGGCCATCAGGCATCTGCCCTGGTCAGGCAGCTGAACACCGCCTGCGACAACGCTGAACAGCTCGAAGAAGCCGTCACCCACGCCTTCGAAGAGCATCCCGATGCCCCGATCATCCGCAGCTTTCCGGGTCTCGCTTCACTGACCGGTGCCCGGGTCCTGGCAGAGATCGGCGATGACCGGACCCGATTCGCCACCGCCGGATCCTTGAAGGCATACGCGGGAAGCGCCCCGGTCACCAGGGCCAGCGGCAAGAGCTGCATGGTCATGAGCCGGAAGGTCAAGAACCAGCGACTGGCTGCCGTCGGATACGTCTGGGCCTTCGTCTCTCTCACCCGGTCACCAGGCGCCAGAGCCCACTACGACCGCCGACGAGCAGCCGGCGACCGTCACGTCGCCGCACAGCGGAACCTCTTCAACCGGTTCATGGGCATGCTGTTCCACTGCCTCCAGAACGGCCACACCTACGACGAAGCAATCGCCTTCCCGCAGCCCGCACCCGGACTCACCGCAGCGGCGGCTTGACGCTTATCCGCGTGGGATGTCTTGTCGCCCAGGACTCGGGTCGGTTTCGTGCGTGGGCGGCCGGTGTCGGCACGCGGAACGCGGATCCCGTCGAGGACCTGGCCGAATGCGGTGGCGTCGTTGACGTTGCCGGGCGTGAGCACGATGGACAGCGGCAGTCCCCGGCCGTCGACAGCGAGGTGGACCTTGGTGGTCAGCCCGCCTCGGGACCGGCCGAGGGCCTGGCGCGTCTGCGAGCCGACCGGATCTTCCAGTTCGTCCCCGTCCGCAGCCCCCTTCTACGTGCGCCGGCGGCGTGCTGGTGAGCACGGTTGATCGTGGAGTCGGCGGCGACGGTCCACTCCACCCGGCCCTCCGTGTCGTCGCGGACCTGCACATGCTCCAACAGCCTTGCCCACGTGCCGTCCGCCTCCCAGTGGGCAAACCGCTCATAGACGGTCTGCCACGGCCCATACCGCTCGGGCAGGTCACGCCACGGAGCCCCGGTCCGCAACCGCCACAGCACACCATTGACCACCTGCCGGTGATCACGCCACGGCCGACCACGCCCATCCACCTGCGGCAACAAGGGCTCTATCCACTCCCACGCCGCCTCCGTCAACTCACCTCGACCTGCCACAAGATCAATTTTCAGACAGGTGGCCTTAGCATGGGCACGCCATCCCCCCGTGCCGTGTCCAGCCGACGGAAGACACCCATGCGCCTCCAGCGGATATCCGCCGCGACCGCGGCCCTCGCCGCGCTCACCACCCTCGCCACCGCCTGCGAGGACTCCCCCAAGCCGGGCCCGCCCGCCGCGAGCCCCTCCGCGAGCGCTCGGGGCGCCGCCCCCGCCTCCCCCACGGCCGCCGGCGCCGGCGCCGCGCCCGCCACGCTGGCCGGGGCGCAGGCCCACGTACAGCAGTACACGTCCTGCGAGAACCTCAGCACCGACCCGAACGACAGCCGGGTGCCGCTGAGCGGGTTCATCGGCGCCGGGGACTGGGGCATCACGGAGCGCGGCGTCTGCACGGACAAGAAGGCGCGGGGCGAGATCGTCCTCTTCCTGACCCCGGACATGAAGGCCTTCCAGCAGGCCGCCAAGGACAACGCCGCGAAGCTGCTCGCCGAGGGCCGGGACGACACCGACCTCGCCAGCCGCACGGTCGTGGGCAAGACCTTCGCCCTGACCGCGCTCAAGACCGCCACCGCCGTGTCCCTGGTCGACCCGCCCAACTCCGACCTGCGCATCCTGAGCTGCAACCCCGACGTCTTCGTCCCGGAGGGGTTCAAGAAGGAGAAGGCCCTGGTCGAGGGCTGCTTCCTCACCGACTACGTCAACAGCCCCGACGGCCAGGGCAGCCCCCACCGCGGGGCGGTCCGCGACCCCTCCACCGAGGGAGCCGCGAAGCCGGGCCAGCCGTCCACCGGCAGCCTGGGCCTGCCGAGCGCCGGCAGCATCGCCGAGCTGAAGAAGCTCGTCAGCCCGCACACGGTCGACTGCACGAGCATGAAGGTCACCGACGAGCAGGTACAGTCGATCGACTACATGCCGGTCGTCGACGGCCCCGCGAGCGCTTGGGGCGTCAAGCAGCGAGCGGTCTGCGGCCAGCTCGGCGGGGAGCGGCGCGCGCACAACCTGAACTGGCTGGACACCGTCTCCGACATGAAGACCCTCCAGACCAAGGCCAAGGCGGCGCAGCTGGCCGACCTGAAGGACGACGGGCGCCTCAAGGCCACTGCGAGCAAGCTGCTGGTCGGCACGAACATCGCCGTGGAGACCAACAACGCGAACGTCCGCCGCGGGCTGTAGCAGCTCCAGTTCCTGTACCTGAACTGCGAGACCGGCTTCACCGCGCCGGCCGGCTACCGGCTGGAGAAGGCCCAGGTCGAGGGCTGCGTCCTGACCAACTACGAGCGCCCGAGCTGACACACGGCCGTCCGGGGCGTGCGCGGCGCGCCCTGGGGGGTATCGACTGGGGTGTTCCGCCATCCGCGCACCAGAAGCACAGCCGTCGGGCCGGTCCCAAGAATCGTGCGGCTCTTTCTGCGTCGGCGACCGTTCGCCGCGAGCGGGGGCGGGTTGCTTCGGCCGAAAGTGGGCGCTTGCGAGAGACGATCTTCAGTACAGTGAGGGGCAGTTGGCCTTCGTACTGTTCCAGGCGGGAGAACCATGCAGATCGCCATCACGGCGCGGGACGACGGCGGTCGGCTCGGTACGGACGATCTCAGGGGCTGGCTCGGGAAGCAACGGGAGCTGCGCGGGCGCGTGCAGCGCGGGGCCGGTGAGCCGCCGGCGCCTGGGACGATGGGGACAGCCACCGAGTTCGTCACTGTGCTGCTGGAGCCGGGGGGCATCGTCACCGTGCTGGTGGCTGCGGTGGTCACATGGGTGCAGAACCGCAGCGGCAGTCAGACCGTGACCATCATGCGGCCCGACGGCACTGAGGTGACCGTGACGTCCGACCGAGTCAAGGGCCTCAACGCCCAGCAGGCCGGCGCACTCGCCCAGGAGATCGCGGGGCAGCTGGGCGTCCCGATGCAGCGCCGGGACCCGGCCGAGCGCGAGGTTCATCCCGAGCCGTCCGCCGCCGCCCCGGCAGAACCCGCGGCGCCGGACGGAACCGCCCAGGCACCCGGTGACGGACGGGAAGAACCCGGGCCCGACCCCGAGCCCGGGGCTGACGGCCGCCGTCCGTGACCGCTCCGCCGCGCCGTACCAGCGACCTCGCGGGCCCCGGCGTCCGCGCCGTGGTCGTCGGCACAAGCGTCCACAGCGCCGGGTCCCAACTCCCCGACCTGCCCAGCGTCGAAGCGTCCGCCCGCGACCTCGCCCGCGACCTCCACGGGATCTGCGGCATGGAGCCCTCGCAGATCGAGCTGCTCCTCGACCCTGCCGACGGCGCCACCGTCATCGAGGCCGTCGAGCAGGCCATCGCAGACACCCGCAGCCTGGTCCTCTTCGCCTTCATCGGCCACGGGCTGCTGGGCCCACAGGACCAGCTCTACCTCGCCACCGCCACCAGCTCCGCGCAGGGCATAGCGCGCTCCATCCCGTACCAGGTCATCAGGGACACGCTCGGCAACAGCGGCGCCCGCGTCGTCGTCCTGCTCGACTGCTGCTTCTCCGGCATGGCGCAGGCCGCCTCCCGGGGATCCGTCCGCGACCCCTACATCACCGCCCGGCCCGACGGCAGCTTCCTGCTGACTTCCGCCTCGAACTACGCCGTCTCCTTCGCCCCTGAGGGCGAGCGTCACACCCTATTCACCGGGAAACTGCTCGACCTCCTCCACAAGGGCGATCCCTCCGCACCCGCCTGGCTCACCCTGGACGGCGTGTACGCCCACCTCGACCGCCGGTTCCAGGACGGGCCCGTACGCCCCCACCGGCAGAGCGAGGACAGGGCGGGCGAACTCGTCGTCGCCGCCAACAGGGCCTACCCCGCCGCCTCCGTACCGACGCCCGGGCCCGCGCACCCCGCCGACGGCACGGCCTCCCCCTACCCCGGCATGGAACCCTTCAGGGCTGAGGACCACGAGCGCTATTTCGGCCGCGAGGCGCTCGCCAGCGATCTGATCACCGAAGTCGTACGGCCCGCACAGTCGGCGGGCTCGCCGAAGACGGCGGCCCCCGCGCCGGTCGTCCTTGTCGGCGCCTCCGGAGTCGGCAAGTCCTCCATCCTGCGGGCGGGTCTACTCGCCGGCCTCGAACGCCGCTACGAGTCAGACCCCGCCACGCCCTGGCCCGCGCTGCTGCTCGCGTCCCCCGGACCGCACCCGCTGCGCGCCCTCGCCGACCTGTGGTCCCGGGCCTCCGGCACACCGCGGGCGGAGGTCGAGCGGCAGCTCGGCGACGGCCGCCTGCCCAGCGACGGGGCCTGCCGGGTGCTGGTCGTGGACCAGTTCGAGGAGGTCTTCACCGCCTGCAAAGACACCGACGAGCGCGCCCAGTTCATCCGCGCCCTGTGCCGCGGCGCGACCGCCGCCACGGATGGCGACAGCCCCCGCGTCGTCCTCGGCCTGCGGGCCGACCACTACGGCAGCTGCCTCGAACACCCCGAACTCCGTCCCGCCCTCAAAAGGCAGTGGAACGTCTGGCCCATGGACAAGGACGCCCTGCGCGCCGCCATCGAGCACCCGGCCCACGACGCAGGGCTCCGGCTGGAGACCGGACTCGTCGACCTCCTCCTCCGTGAAACCCGCGAGGGCGGCGGCCGCGACCACGGCTCGGCGCTGCCGTTCCTCGCCCACGCCCTGCGCGAGACCTGGATGCGCCGCAGCGGCTCGACCCTCACCCTCTCCGGATACGCGGCGACCGGCGGGATCTGGGAATCCGTGGCCCGTACGGCCGAGGACATCTACGAGGGCTTCGACGAGTCGGGCCGCGAAGCCGTCCGCGAACTGGTCCTCGCCATGGTCACCCTCACCGGCAGCGGCGACGAGGCCGTCCGCCGCCGCATCGGCCTCGACGAACTGCTCGAGGACCGCTCCGGGGCCCGGAGGCGCACGGTCACGGGCGTCCGCGACCGGCTCGCCCGGGCCCGCCTCATCACCGTCGACCAGACCACGGCCCAGATCTCCCACGAAGCGCTCCTGCGTGCCTGGCCCCGGCTCCGGCGCTGGATCGAAGAGGACCGGGCCGGGCTGGTGACCCGCCAGCTGCTGACTGACGCCGCGGACGCCTGGAACCGCGCCGGGCGTTCCCCCGAGTACTGCTACCGCGGTACGCGCCTCGTGGCGGCCGACGACTGGCTGGGCGAGCAGCGGCACGCACGGCTGGTACGCCCCCTCGACCGGGAGTTCGTCGCCGCGAGCCAGGCCCTCGACCGCTCCGAACGACTGCGTGAGCGGCGCCAGCTGGAGGAGGAGAAGCTCCGTACGCGAGAGCTCCGGGAAGCGCTGGAACGGGAGCACGAACAAGCGGAGAACCTCCGGCAGGCGGGGTTACGGCTGCAGCGCCAAACGCGCCGGCTGAGGCAGTTTGCCGGGGTGATCGGCGGGATACTGTGCCTGGCCCTGGTTGCCGCGGGAGTCGCGCTCCAACAGCGGTCGAACGCCCGGGCCAACGGCGAACAGGCACAGAACCGCCAGCTCCAGGCAGCCGCCCGCGCCGGTATCGGCACCGATCCGCGCGAGGCCCTGCTGCTTGCGGTCGCCGCCTACCGCGAGGCCCCGTCGTCGCAGACCCGCGACACACTGATGGACGTACTGAGCGGAACGCAGTACGCGGGCTCCCTCGACGCCGGGGGCGCGGTCGAAACGATGGCGTACAGCGACGACGGCCGCACCCTGGCCCTGGGCCAGTACGACGGGGTCGTCGGCCTGTGGGACGCGTCACAGGCCGACGGGGAGCCGCGCAAGCTCGCCCAGGTTGTTGCGAAGAAGCCGGGCATCCTCGGAAAGACCGCGCTCTGGATCGGCGACGGCACGTCCCTGCTGCTCACCGGGGCGGACGACGAGAAGTCCGTGGGCGCGTTCTCACTCGCCGCCGACCACGGCAGCCCGCAGCCCCGGGGCAGGAACGCCCTGCCGATGGAAGGGATCGTGGAGCAGGCGGAGTTCAGCCCCGACGGCCGGCTGCTGATGACGTCCTCCTCCTACGAGACGAGGCTCTGGTCGGTGGACCCCGGACGCGGCGCCGTCAGCTCCCTCGCAACCTTCCCGCAGCGCGAGAGCAACGTCCAGGCCGCCGCCTTCGGGCCGGGCGGGGCCTTCCTCGCGCTGGCCTGGCAGGACGGCACAGTGGAACTGTGGGACGTCGTAAACCCTGGCCGCCCGCGCAGCCTCGGCACGCTGGAGGGCACCGGCCGCCCGCCCCGCGCCATGGCCGTCAGCTCGGACGGGAACACCCTCGCCGTCGGCTCCGGCGACGCCCAGGTCCGCCTGTGGAACGTCTCCGCGGCAGCCGGCCGAGGTCTCGCCGCCGCGGACCGCCGCCCTACCGCCGTGGTCAGCGGCCACGGCGGCCCCGTCGAAGCCGTCGCACTCAGCCGGGACGGCCGCCACCTCGCCCTCGGCAGTACCGACCACTCGGCGACGGTATGGGACCTCACCGGGACCCGCCCGGCCCGTTCGGCCGTCCTGTCCGGTCACGCCACCACCGTGACGGCCCTGGCATTCGCGCCCGACGGCCGTACGCTCGCCACCGGCGACCGCGACGGGGACGTACGGTTCTGGTCGCTGACGGACCGGCTGCTCCCCACCGTCGCGGCGCGGCCGTTCACCCTACCCGCATCGGACCACTACCGGTGGCTGGAATCGGTGGACCCCCATGTCCTGTCCCCCGACGGGCACCTGCTGGCCATGGCCACCGCCGACGATCAGCTCGGACTGATTCCGCTGACGGGGCTGTCCGCGGGCCACCAGGCGGGGACGGTCCGCCTGGAGGCGGGCGGGGAATTCCGGAACACGGCCATGTGGTTCTCGACCGACGGCGGCCGGCTGGCGGCTGAAGGCCCGGCGGGCGTCCTGACGGTGTGGAACGTGAAGGATCCCGCGCGCCCACAGCAGGAGTTCCGGTTCCAGGCGGGCGCGGCGGGCGACAGGTACGACCTGAAGGTCTCCCTCCGGGGCGACCTCCTGGCGACCGGCTCCAAGGCCGGTGTCACCCTGTGGGACCTCTCCCGGCCAGGCCGGCCGGAGCGGCTAGGCTCCGTCGAACGGAACTGGAAGCAGGTCCCGGAAGTCCTGCTCGCCCCCGACGACCCCATCCTGGCCGTCGACGGGGCACTGTACGACGTCGGCGACCCGCGCAAGCCCGACCGGCTGTCCGCGCTGCCCTCCGCTGACGGCAGCCGTCCCTATCCGACGCCGCGCGCGTTCTCCCCCGACGGAACCCGACTGGTGGTGACGGAGTTCGGTGAAAGGGGAGGCTTCCTCTACGACGTCTCCGACCCGGCCCGCCCACGGTTCCGGGGGCGCCTCCCCCAGGGCAGCGAGACGGGGCCGTACGCGTTCAGCGCGGACGGCCGACTCCTCACGGGAACCGGCTCCGGGACCCGGCTCCTAGCCTGGGACGTGTGGGACCCCACCGTTCCGCACCCCGTCGCGACCCTCACCCTGGACGACGAGGCGCGAGCCCTCGGCATCTCCTCCGACGGCGCCACACTGACCACCTACAACTACCCCGGTCAGGCCGTCCGCTGGAACATCGCCCAGCTCGGCGCCACCCTGCGGGACCCGGTCGCCCGCGCCTGCCGCCTCGCCGCGGCCAACCCCACCCTTGCCGAATGGGAGCGGATGGCCCCGGGCGTCCCCTTCCGTCGCGTCTGCCCCACCCTCACCCCCGCCCCCTCCCCACCCCCCAAGGACGCCTTCCCGACCTTCCCTGTCCGCCCGACTGCGCTCCCTGCGGGGAACTGAGGACGGCCCGGGCTCCCTGTGAATGGGTGCGGTGGTGGCGCTGGATGGGCGTCAGCCAGGACGGGAGGGCTGTCGCTGCTCGCGTTGTGCAGCGGAAGTGATCATGGCTGTCACGGGGTGACGAAGCTGCTGCCGTCAGGCGCCAATCGCGAAGACGGCTGGCTGTCATGGGCGTGCCTGTTCTCACGGATCGTAGGTGAGCGAAGGGGACTTGATGCTGCGATCTCTCGGGTTCGGGACAGTGGTGTGAGAGACAGTGGGCTCTGGTGTGTTGATGCTGGTTGGGGGCTGTTTCGGGGTGTGTGGTCACTGTCATGGATGTGAGAGATCGGGGTCTATCCACTGCCGTTGAGTGAGAGACGCCCAGGTCGCGTACTAACGTGAAAGCGAAAGATCGCACGTGGAGTTCAACGTGGTGCAGGGGGAGCCGTGCGCGGTGGTCCACTGCTAGCCGCGTTCGGCGGCACACGCCGCTGACAGAGGACAGCAGTGCGGGCCACCACCCTCCCCGGGTGGTGGCCCGCACTGCTGCGCTCGCCGCAGTCGGGGAGGCCGCCTTACGACGTGGTGCGCGACTGAGGTCGGGGCGTGTTGGCCTGGCGGGCTGGCTGGTGGGTGATCACCGCTCTGCGGTGCGGTCGGAGACGAGTCCGGCGATTACAAGGTGGGTCTGATCGTAGTATGCGCGGCGTCCGATGTACCGCTGGAGGGGCCGCCACTGCTTGTGTTCGGCGTTGGCGTGCTCGACGCAGATCCGCTCCGAGGACTGCCGCTTGCGTGCCTCCTCCCACGCCTTGACGTCCTCGGCGGGGGCGTCCTTCCCGGGCTTCTTCGGCGGTGCCTGGACCTGGTCGGGAAACCGTTTGGCCAGGCCCCGGTATCCGGCGTCAGCCTTGACCTTGGGATATTGCTTGAACAGGTTGCTGATCCCCTCGGTGTTCACCGCCGTCTGATCGTGCATACGGCCCGGCCGGATCGCGCCCGTCCACAGGGTGCGGCCCTTCTCATCGGTGATGACGGTGGCCTTCTTCGTGTTCTGTCGCATCTTTCCGGAGACGAAGACCCGCCGTCCGGGCAGACCTGCCTTCGGGGGCCGTACGCGCACCTCGGTGCCGTCGAGTCGTATCTCAACGCCCTTCGCGTCAGCGTAGGCGAAGACGTCGGCCAGCGTGTGCAGGCGCAGTCCGGCCTCGCCGGGGACCGCGAAGCCGCGGCGGGCGAGCAGGGGGCGGATCTCGTGGACGGCCCGGGTGATGGTGGAGCGGTCGACGCCGTAGAAGACGGCCAGAGCTGCGTGCGGGAGTTGGTACCGCAGGACCACCAGGGTGGCGATCACCCGATCGGTGAAGACCAGTTGATGGCCAGGTCCGCCGCCCTCAGCCCGCAGACGCTCACGACCTCGGCATTCACGCAGCCGAGAGTCCTCCCGTGCCATCCACGGGCCGGCCAACTCGACGATGAGAGCGCCAAGTCGACGCCGAGAGATGCCAGTACAGATACGATGCGAGAGAGCCGCACGGGCCAAGTATTGCGTCACAACAACACCAACCCGTACGGCTCTCTTCACGTCACGGCCCGGCCGTCCCCGCTCTCGCACACCACGCCGTAAGGACCGTACCGACGAGCGGGACGGATACGGGGCAGACGATCGATGCGGCCCACGTCTTGGTCATTTAGGCATGAGGGCGTCGGTGGCCTGCACGGCCTCCTGAAGGAGGTCGAGGGCCTGGGCCTGCTCCCCGCCGCTGACAGCGATGTCGACCACGTACTGGCCGTAGCGGAGTTGGCCGTACCAGCGTTCGCACCCGTACACCGAGTCGCTGTAGAGGAGGCAGGTGTAGGACTGGTCGTCCGCCTTCCGGCTGCCAGCCAGCTCGACCGGCGGAAAGGACCAGGGCTTGTCCTGGGCCGGAGACCGGCGGACAGCGAGCCAGGCCCAGGTCGGGGAGTCGAACCTCTTGACGCTCTGCGAGAAGCCGTGGCGCAGGATGGCGCGGCCGTGGAGCTCGAAGCGCCGGTATTTCTGTTCATCTTCGTCGAGCCCCGGCTCGGAGAAATACAGGTCTTCGCGGGTGGGGGTGCTCTCCCAGGGCCCCGGCCCGGGCGGGGACTGCGGCAGGAGCTGCGTGAGCGGGGGCTCCCCTCGCCACTGCCCGGCCAACGGGACATTCCACAGCAGGACCGCGGCCAGTACCAGCCCGGCCGTGCCCGCGCTCAGGACCCGTCCGGGCCGTGTCGCTATCCAATGTCTCGTCACGGAGGGGAGGACGCGCGAAGGGTGCACTCAGTTGCACTCCCGACTGCACCCACGACCGCTTTCGCGCACCAACCCGTTAGTTCTCGGCTGGTGCGTTGACGTCGTCCGACGGCTCCTCCTTCGTGCCCGTGGTGGGCTTTCCGGGGGGTGTGGGGTCGGGGTGAGGCCGTGGAATTCAACCCCTCCCCTTCGCGGGACCCGAGGAGGCTCGGGGGCCGTCATCCCGAGAGGGGGGTCCCTTGGCGGTTGCTGTCGCCGGTGAGCGGACCTGCGCAGGCTGGTTGGGCGATGCGCAGCTTTGCTGATCCGCGAACACCCCGGGCATTTGCAGCCCGGGGTGGGGGTGGCGAATTTTCCGAATGCTATAGAGAGCATCAGATCTGGAGTGTTCCCGGATGACTCGTTCGAGCTGAGCGGTGTCGGCGTCTCCACTCCACCGTACGTACTGGAAGTTTCATGAGATGTACGGAGCCGAGCTTCGTCCCGAGTCGGAGGCTACCCGCCGCTGGTCGAAGGCTGTCGGGATCGACTTCCATGAGGTTCACATTGAGACCAACGCGCACGATCTGACCTTGCTCTTCTCGGACCTTGAGGTGAGCGAGGTCCCGGTCGGATATGCACCCTTCGTCGCGGACTGAGACTCAGGATTCGTGTGATCTTGTGACTGACCTGAGTATCCGGGTCGTTCTGCCTGTCATGGGGCGGGTTGATCTGAGTGATGCGGAGTGGGAACGGTTGCGGCCGTTCCTGCCGGTCAAGTCCTCCTGGGGTTGTCCGGACTGTGGCAACGTGCACGAAGGTCCACAGCCGGTACTGGCGGCGGATGGCTGACCAGCCTGTCGGCGGTCGAGAGGTCCTATTCCGACTGCGGGTGAGGCGGTTCCCCTGTGACGTGCCGATGTGCCGCCGACGGACCTTCGTTGAGCGGGCGTGCACGGACTCGAACAGCCGACCTGCAGGCTCCCCGGCCCGGGTGTTGGCCGCGGCGTGCTCAGCGGCCTGCTCGACCGCTGCGGGATCAGTCTCGCTGACGGGGAACAGTGCTGCCGGCAGGCAGCTGCGGTGGGCGGAGGCGATGTCCTGAACGCGCCAGGACAGGCCCTGCCACAGGTGATAACGCTCGCTGACCTGGACGGCGTCGGGGCGCCGTCGGCTATGCCCTGCCGGGAGGTGAGTGAGCCGTCGCGGCAGGCGATCTCGACTCCGGGATGGGCGCGGAGCCACCGGCAGGATTTTTCTGCTCGGGTGATCAAGTTCGAGGGACAGTTCGACCGTCGCAGGGGCGGTCCAGGCGGACGGAACGATGCCGTGCATGATGTGACTGCGCGCTCGAACCGCTCGAAGGCGGACCAGGATCCGGCGGAGTGGCTTCCGCCGTCACCGGAGGCGTTGCGCCGGTACGGCGCGGAATGGACCGCGACGAAGCTGCGGTGGGGTCTGGCGGTGGATGAGGCCGAGCGGGGGCGGTTGATGGGCATCGCGGCCGGCTGTGGTGGGACCGACATGGACTTCACGCCGGCACCATGAGGGCGGCGGGGCGGCGGGGCGGCATGGCGGAGGGGAGTCACCCTAATGTGGCCGACTCCCCTGTGATCATCCGCCCGGGTGGGAGTGGGGCCTCAAGGCTCAATCGGGGTTCAGCGTGAATGGGGGGATGCTAGGGCCTGTCCGGCGGATCCATCCGGGCGGCCCACCGGCGCTGAATCGCTGTATCGACCCGCCGGACAAGGAGCTGGGTGGGGCAGGTTGGGTCCGTCGATAAATACCTCGACATCGGTCGCGGTGATCGGGGACGCTTCGCGCGATGACCAGAATCGATGACACACCGCCCGCGTGGGACGAGCGCACCCAGCTCACCACGTTTCTCGACTACGCACGTGGCACCGCCCGCGCCAAATGCGATGGCGTCTCTGCGGAGAACGCACGCAAGGCGCTCCTGCCGGGCTCACCGCTGATGACCATGAGCGGAGTGATCAATCACCTCCGCTGGGTCGAGTACTACTGGTTCCAAGTGGTCTTCCTCGGCGAGGAAGACCGGGGCCCCTGGACCGAGGAGGACCCCGACCGCGAGATGCGCATCGCCGTCGACTTCCCGCTCACGCAGTTGCTCGACGAATACGCCGAACAGAGCACCCACTACCGCGAACTGGTCGCCGGGTCCGGCCTGGACAAGCAGGCCCAGCGAGCCGTCCGCAACGGTCTCCACGTCGACCTGCGCTGGATCCTCCTCCACCTCACCGAGGAGACGGCTCGCCACAACGGCCACCTGGACATCCTGCGCGAGATGCTCGACGGCACGACCGGCGACTAGATCCGGCGGAGATCACGGGCGGAGCCAGAGTCGGATCGAGGCGACGGTGACGGTGCCGTGGAAGATGTAGCCGCGCTTGTCGAACCTCGTGGCCACGGCCCGGGAGTTCTTCAACGCTCTGATCGTCCGCTCGACTTCGTTCCTTCGCCTGTAGATCGTCTTGTCGAAGCCTGCGGGTCGGCCGCCCTTGCTGCCCCTTCGTTGGCGGTTGGCCCGCTGGTTCTTCGGTTCGGGGATGGTGTGCTTGATCTGGCGTCGTCGCAGGTAGCGGCGGTTGCGACGGGAGGAGTACGCCTTGTCGCCGCCGTGATGGTCGGGCCGCGTGCGCGGGTGCCGCCACCGAGGCGGCCAACACGGATGCGTTCCATGACCAGAATGAGCTGCGGAGCTTCGCCCCACTGGCCCGGAGTGATCAGCAGGGCCAGGGGGCGGCGTCCACCCTCACCAGCGAGGTGGATCTTGCAGGTCAGACTGCCCCGGGAGCGTCCGAGTCCCTCGTCGGGGCGGTGCTGCCGGGGCGTGCGTCTTTCCCCGGCACTCGTGGCGGATTCCTACGAGCCCCGGCGGCATGCTGATGGGCCCGGCAGGAGGTCGAATCGACGCTCACCATCGACCAGTGGATCCGGCCTTCCGCGTCGGCGTCGGCCAGGACTGCTGCGAAGATCTCGTCCCAGGTGCCTCCGCCGACCAGCGTCTGTGCCGTTCGTACACTGTCTTCCACGGACCGAAACGCGCAGGTAGATCCCGCCATGGCACCCCAGTGCGCAGTCGGTACAGGATTCCGTTGACGACCCTGCGGTGGCTGGCCCAACGGCCGCCGCGCTGCCCGGATTTCGGCAGATGCGGCTTCAGCCGGGCCCACTCTGCATACGTTAAATCTCCCCGCCCCATGCTCATGCCAACGACCCGAACCCGCGACGGTCACCTGATCCGCCGGACGGGCCTTAGGTCCTGTCTGATAATTGATCTTGTGGTGGGTCGAGGGGAGCTGACGGATCGAGCTTGGGAGCGGATAGCGCCGCTGCTTCCGATGGGAGACGGACGCGGCAGACCATGGCGAGACCACCGGCAGGTGGTCAGTGGGGTGCTGTGGCGACTGCGGACGGGGGCGCCATGGCGGGACCTGCCCGAGCGGTACGGGCCTTGGCAGACCGCGTACGAGCGGTTCGCCCGCTGGGAGACGGACGGCACCTGGGCCCGGCTGCTGGAGCACGTCCAGATCTGCGACGACGCAATCGGCACGATCGAGTGGACGGTATCGGTGGACTCCACCGTCAACCGGGCCCATCAACATGCCGCTGGTGCCCGCAAAAAGGGGGACCCGGTGGGGACAAACTAGAAGATCCGCAACGATCGGCGGCGCGACAGGCCCTCGGCCGGTCCCGGGGCGGGCTAACCACCAAGGTTCACCTGGCGGTCGACGGCCGCGGCCTGCCGTTGTCTGTCGTGCTTACGCCAGGTAACACCAATGTCTCGACTGTGTTCGAGGCAGTACTGGACGCCATCCGCGTTCCACGACAGGGCCGCGGAAGGCCCCGCACCCGCCCCAATGAGGTCCTGGCAGACAAGGCGTACTCCTCCCGAGCAATCCGGGCCTGGCTGCGGCGCCGCAGCATCAAGGGCCACCATCCCCGAGCGTGCCGATCAGGTCGCCAACCGCCTTCGGCGAGGCTCGCTGGGCGGCCGCCCGTCGGCCTTCAACGAGGAGGCATACAAGGGACGCAACGTGGTGGGGCGCTGCTCCAGCCGACTGAAGCAGTTCCGAGCGATCGCGACGCGGTTCGACAAGCTCGCCAGCCGCTACTGCGCCGGGCTGCACCTCGCTTCGCTCGTCCTGTGGCTGTGTGGCACTGACACGTGAACGCTGGCGGAGCACCGGGCGAAGAAGACGCCTTCAGTGGCGACGCATCGGCCACGCCTGCCGGACTCTGTCCAGCCGGGCACGATGGTCTTCGAGCCAGCCATCAGCCAACTCAATGGTGACCTGGACACTCGCCAGGGACATCGAGCGATCGGCAACCGAAACTGTGGCACGTTCAAGGCCCTCTTCGAGGTCGACGTGCAGTTCTGTTGCTCTCTGGACCTCCCTCCAAGAGACGCTTTCCCCACGGGCCAGGACGCTGAGGGCCGTCTCCCAGTCCGCGAGATCCTGAGGGAAGATCCAGGTCTTGAGGCTCCCCTTGACGAAGCTGGTACCGACACTGATCTCGCCGACCAGGGTGGCGGTGTCGTGCTGAGATGCTCGGCCTTCTTGGCCTGTTACACGAACGACCACGCTGTTGCCCTCGATGTCTGTCAAGTGGATCAAGTCCAGTGTGCCTTGCTCTTCCATGCCAACTCCCGCCCCTCGGGTTCACAACCCTGGAAAGCTACTTCACTATCCGCACGCTCCCGACGGCATGTCCGAAACAAATTGCCAGACACGGCCTTAGTGCTGTGGCTCGGAGGGGGCGGACATGATCGCGGAACTGCCGGAACGCGTGCCAGCCCGATGCCTACCCGGTGGTGATCAAGCCTTCGGCATAGTTGAGGACCTTGCAGCATCGTGCACTTCGGCCCGTAGGGGGACCGGCCGGATCGCCGCCGGGGCATTGCGCCGGGAGCATCCGTTGCGATGGCTTCCTCGGATATGGACGCGTCGAGGTCGTCGGCCGCGCGCCCGGGTGAGGGCGGCACGGACGATGCCCTCCCGGTCGCCTGCGGCAGCGTCGTCGAGGGTGTCGCAGCAGTCGGCCGGGGTGTCATTGTCGAAGGGGCCGACGTCCCAGGTTCCCGTGATCTTTCCGGATTGTGGCTCTGACCGGGGCATCCTGGCAGAGGCCACTGACAGCAGCCGCGGAGTCTGGAGCGGACGGAAGTTGTCTCCCGCGGGACGCGCGCGGCCTTCCACGCAGCCGGGGAGTTCCCGTTCAGGAGAATGCGGGCTGGTGCGCCCAGCCAGATCATCGTGATGCCCTCGGGGGAAGCCGGCGAAAACCGTGCACCGGGGATGCCGTACAACTCGCCGGACGGGATCGCAGGAGGGCCAGGCCAGGCGTCGCAGAAGCCACCGTGTCCGGTGCCGGCGGGGGCGGCGATGTGACATCGGATCAGTGCGCCCGTGGGAAGAGCGCCGCTGCTGCCGGCGCTCGGTGACGTGTCCTCGATGCGACTCCCGCGCCTCGTGCCGGGCAAAGGTCGCGGGTTCTTGCACGATCCTCCCGGCGACACCCCGCCCCCGCCGGATACGTGCTCCGATGGGGACGTGCACCCGAGCCCCGGGGAACACCCCTTGTAGACACGAAGAAGGACCAAGAAATTGAGTGATCAGGTGCAACGGCGTCCGCTGCCGCACGACTTCCACCCGCAGGTGCGCGAGCTGTCGGTGAACAGCACGGACCTGAGCGACGGCGGGACCCTCCCGGACGCCCATGTGTACGCGAAGGGCAACTCCTCGCCGCAGATCGGCTGGTCTGCCGGACCGGAGGGCACCGGCAGCTACGCGGTCACGTGCTACGACCCGGACGCACCGACCGGCAGCGGGTTCTGGCACTGGACGGTCTTCGACATCCCGGCGGACGTCGCCGAGCTGCCGGCGGGGGCCGGAACCGGGGGATTCGAAGGATTGCCCGCCGGTGCCGTGCAGGTGCGGAACGACTACGGCAGCAGGGACTTCGGCGGGGCCGCGCCCCCGGAAGGGGACGGCTCGCACCGGTACGTGTTCACGGTGTACGCCGTCGACCGGGAGAAGCTGGGCCCGGATGCGGACGCGACGCCGGCCCTGGTGGGATTCCACCTGCGGTTCCATGCCATCGCCCGCGGCCGGCTGATAGCCCACTACGAGGAGCAGGGCACCGGGTCGTAGTCGTACGCCGGCTGCACGCCCCCGCCCCCTTCCCCCGGCCCGGCGCGGAGACTCGCCCGATCTCCGCGCGTCCTTGCACGATCCTGCCCCGAGTCGGGGGATCCTGCCGGGTCTCGTGGTGAGATGGGGGCATGTCCCTCGACGAGCTCCGCGACCTGCTGGGCCGCCATGCGCGGCCCGATCTGAATACGGCCATCGACGGCGTCCGGATCTGCCGGGCAGAACCGGGCGCCGAGCCGGAGTACGCGATGTCCGGCGTGATGCTCGCAGTCATCGCCCAGGGGGCCAAGCGGCTCGCGCTCGGAGACAGGGTGTACGAATACGGCGTCGGTCAGTACCTCGTCGCCTCGGCCGACCTGCCGGTGGTCGGACGCATCGCCCAGGGACCCGAACTCGGTTTCGGCATGACGCTGGAGCCCGCCGTCATCGCGGAGCTGATGCTGCAGGCGGGGCCGGGCGACCTGCCGCCTTCGACCCGGTCGGCCCGGCCCGGGATCACGGTCAGCGACGCACCGGCAGGGCTGATCGACGCGATCGTGCGCCTGCTGCGCCTGCTGGACCGGCCGCGTGACCGCCGGGTGCTGGTCCCGTTGGTCAAGCGGGAGATCCTGTGGCGGCTGATGACGGGGGAGCAGGGCGAAGCCGTCCGGCAGCTCGGCCTGGCGGACAGCGGCCTGACGCACATCACCCGGGCAGTGGGCTGGATCCGCGACAATTACGCAGAGGCCTTCCGCGTCGAAGACCTGGCCCGGTCCTCCGGGATGAGCGTCTCCGCGTTCCACCGGAACTTCCAGTCGGTCACGGCGATGAGCCCGATCCAGTTCCAGAAGCAGATCCGGCTGCAGGCGGCGCGGCTGCTGCTGGCCCGTCGCTTGCACGATGTGACCGGCGTCGCCTCCAGCGTGGGATACGACAGCCCCTCGCAGTTCAGCCGCGAGTACAAACGGCAGTTCGGCGCGCCGCCGCGCGCGGACGCGGCACGCATGCGGGCCCGTACCCACGCTGCGGCTGCGGCTGCGACGGCCTGACCGCGGCGGCGCCGGTGCCGCCGCCCAGTCGGGACCGGCCGGTGAAGCCTGTATCGGACGGTGGCGGTGGGACGAAGGCTGCTGGGTGGAGGGGCGACCGGCGTGGTGCGGGCACCATGCCGGTCGCGCGGTCTCGACCGGCCGTCGCGAAGTTCTGGGTCCAGTGGTGGCTGGTCCCGGAGACGCCGACGCCGACCTCCTCGAAGAAGTAGTTGAGGGTGCTCGCCTTGTGGCCGGGGCTGTGTATCCAGGCGTTCACGACCTTGGCGCAGGTCCTGTAGTCGTAGGCGACGTTCTCGCCGTAGGCGCGCGACTGGTGCCCGGCGCGGGTGCCCCTGACCAGCCGCCACCTGCCCGGATACCGGGGGTGGACCAGATCAGAAGGCGGGACACCACCGAAGCGATCATCGGCGCGCTCACGGGCACCCTCGCCCGCCCGCAGTTCCTGATCCTCGGCCTCCAGACCGCGAGGGCCGGCTGCGCGCTGTCGGCCGCACGGTGCCCCTGCGCCTGGACGTGGCCCGGCAGGTTGCCGAGCGCCTGGCCGCGGCCCGTCCCGGGCACCCCTGGACGGAGGTCAAGTTCGCCTCGGTCTGGGGAGTCGTGACGTTCTGGACGTGATGCTCGCCCGCCCGGACCTGGTGGCGGAGTTCAGCGCCGATCGGGCCGTTGACCGGGGCGTTTTCCGTCGCTTGCTCAGGTTCCAGCGGCTGCGCCTGGACGTCACCGTGGACGACGTGCCGGGGTTCGGGCCAGGGGGCCGCCGCGGCGTCGGGCTGAGTACGCCGCAGGGGTCGGCCACCTACCGGTGCCCGCCCCTGCGCGGGCTGTCGAGTCAGCCCTGGAAGCGGTCGCGGGCGTCGTCTGCGGCGTCTCCGAGCTGTTCCTGTCCTGGCGGCTGTGGGGACGGGCTTCGTCTCCCCCGCAGGGGTGAATCCGCGCCTCGCGTACGCGTGGGCGGCTTGTTCGTTGTGTTCCCAACTCGTCCTGAAATCGGAGAGATTGACGGCAACCAGGATCTTTCGACATGTTTCCGGCGCGGCCTGATCGTCTGGCCGCGCCGATGTGTGATCGGAGTGCGGTTCATCGCGCGTTCGGTACGTGAGAGCTACGAGGAGGGGCAGGCTGCAGGCCGGCTGCGGGTGCCTCTGGCGGCCTGGCGGCCTGGCGGCCTGGCGGCCTGGCGGTGGGCGGTCGGCTCGGCCCTGGTCCCGTCGGCTGACGCCGACCGGGGGGTGTGGTCGCGGGGGTGGTGGAGGCCGCCGACCCGGAGCAGGTGCGCGCGGCCTGCGGGGGCCGGTGGGTGAGGGGTGGGCGGCGGATCGGCTGACGGAAGCTACGGGTGCGCTGTGCGGTGTCGGCCGCGGGCGACCGCGGCGGCGGTCGGCTACCTTGCCGGCACCGACTGGACCGCCTGCCTCCAGGCTCGTAGCCGCGCCCGGGCATCCGGGCGGCCCCACCCGCAATCGTGATCGTTTCTCCGGTGAATTCGGGCCACCACCGTCACCGACCGCTGAGGCGCCGCCCACTATGGCTAGCTCTCCGGAGTCCTCGGAGCACCCGCCCACGCAGCGGCAGCCCTCGCCCCCGTTCGCCGGAGCACTTCTGGCCGCTCCCCTCGGCGGCTATGCGCCTCTCTTCGCCCTGCTCTCCGCAATCGCCACTGCCGGAGCCATCACAGCTCTCGCCACTTACCCAAGCCAGCACGAACAGCCCATCCCAGACCGCCGCACCTGAGCCCTTGGCTGGGGCGTGCTGATCCTCGGCGGGATCTGCTGGGACCTGCCGAGCCGCGTTACGGGTGGTTCGGTGCTGACCGACGAGGCCCCGGAGTTCGCTTCCGCCGGTCGACGATCCCGAGTTCTACCTGCATTTCCTGGTTGAGCCGGTGGAAGTCGCGGGGCTGGGTGGCCGTCCACCGGCCGATGTCCTCGCCGTGCCATGGTCACCCTCGGCATGATGCTGGCCAGGCGTGCTCCGCCCGCCAGCAGGGTCCGCAGGCCCGCGTACTGGCGTTGCCAGTTCACCGTCCACCCGAGCGCACCCGGGTTCCACTCCTCATCGATCGCGGCGAGGGCGGCGGCCCGCCGGTCGGCCCGTACGGGTTTTTGCCGAACCCGCCGGGCCGGCGGACGTTGGTCAGCCAGTGCCCGACCGGCTTGCACAGCGCGGTCGCGTGCCGCGGCGCGGCCAGGGTCCCGTGCTGCTCGTAGTAGGCCGCGGCGGCGAGGTTCTCCGCGAAGCGTTCCGGGGCGCTGGCCCATTCGTATTCCCGAAGGGCCGTTTCTCCACCGGCAGCGGCCGGACCAGCCTCCGGTGGCGACCGGGTGGTCCGGATGGGAGCCTGGAAATGACGTCGAAGCGAAAGCGACTGGTCGCCTCACCCAAGCGCTCGAAACCACTGTTCGTGGTCGCGGGAGGTGTACCTCGTGAAATGCACTGCTTCACGGACCCGGAGACTCATCGGTCCGGCCGTTGCCGCCATCCTGGCGGCGACGCTGGTACCCGCTGCCGCGTCCCCGGACGCAGCTGCCCAGCCCGGGGATGTGGTGGGCCTGATCAACGCGCAGCGCACGCAGCGCGGGCTGCCGGCGCTAACCGTCAACTCTGCCCTGAACACCGCGGCCCGGCAGCACGCCGCTGCGGCCGTGCAGCTGAAGTGGTGGGGGCCGGGCAAGGACTCGCACACCAACCCACAGACGGGCTCGACACCGCAGAGTCGCATCATGGGGGCTGGCTACTGCCCGAACCCCCGGTCGTGGCAGGTCGCTGAGATCACGTACACCGGCTGGGGCACCTCGGGCACGCCGAGCGCCGCCGTCAGATGGTGGATGAACAGCCCGGGCCACCGCGCGAACATCCTCAACGGGACGCTGCGCGAAATCGGCAGCGCGGCGCTGGCCGGCGCCGCGGACCGGGCCGGAGCCGGCGCGAGCGGCGCCGCGACCTACGTGGTGACGTTCGGGCGCTGCCAGCGGTGACGTCCTGCTCCCACGGCAGTCCTGTTCCGGCTCCTCCCCGAACGTTGCAACGCCTCCTGCTCAGTGCCGACTACACCACGATCCTCGACTCCTGCCAGTTCGTCATGGCGCTGCGGATGACGCTGCGCGGCGTGGAGATGACCCGTCGGCGCCTGGCGAGCGATCCAACCGCCGCCCAAACTGACAGACAGACGCTGTTGCTGAACGTGAACAAAGCCAGACGAACTGATTGCACACATCCCCCAATAGGAGCTTTTCGGGACGGCTCGGCATAGGGCTCTGGTGCGGGTTGCGCCGCGGTAGTCGTCGGCCGGCATTGCGGAGTCGAGCGGGACCACCTCCACCTAGCGGCCGGTGCGGAAGGAAATCGAGGCTGCGTTGGATCGAACGGCCAGGCAGCACGGCGGTGTGGCTGATCTTCTGTGGGATGACGTGAGCTGTTTCTTCGACTCCGGACCCGATGGGGTCGCTGCCGGACGTGCGTGTCCCGGATTGTTCGGTGGAGGACTGGCAGGTGGTTCTCGATCTTGTCGAGGCCAGGGGGTGGAAGTGCCAGTACTCCGAAGGCGAGACGGTGCTGCCGGTGCCCCGTGCGGAGACCGTGCTGTCCCGCCCGGCGGACGCTGAGTGCCCGGACCTGCGGGTTTGGAGCATTCGTGTCCATCCGACCACCAGGCGGAACAATCTGCCGCCGGCTGCCGCTGGCGGCCGCACTGGCCCTGGCCCTCGTGGTGCCGGGGGCCATCACCCCGATAGCGGAGGCCGCGGACCTTCCGGGTGCCCCGAAGATCGCGAAGCACAAGGACGCCGAGGTCCGGGCCGTCAACGCGCAGGGCGCCAAGGAAGCCCGGGAGTTGGTGGCCAGGAACCAGGCCGAGAACAAGGTCCAGGCGGACCGGGCCCGCGCCGAGGCCAAGGGCGACTGGCCGAAGGCGGCCACGCTGGAGGGTTCGGCCGTACGGTCGGGCTCGCGCCTGCTGGTCGACGTACGGTCCACGGCTCGGGCCAAGAGCCCGCTGCTCAATCCGTCCGTGACCAAGGGGCCGGCGGCGCCCGCCGCGGCTCCGGAGGGAGCGGTCGGGAAGTCGACCGTCAAGGTCCTCGACCAGAAGGCGGCCGAGAAGGCCGGGATCACCGGCGTGCTCTTCTCGGCCACCGGTCCCACCAACGGGCCGGCGCAGCTGACCGTCGATTACGGTTCCTTCGCCTCGGCGGTCGGTGGCAGCTGGTCCACCCGCTTGGGGCTGGTCAGCCTGCCCGCCTGTGCGCTGACGACGCCCGAGAAGGCGGAGTGCCGAAAGACCACCCCGCTGCCCTCGGCCAACGACATCAAGAACCGCACGGTGACGGCCGACGTCACCTCGCTCCCCGCCGGAACCACGAACACCACCAAGACCGCCGCCAAGACCAAGGCCCCGGCGGCCGAGGCTCCGGCGGTTTTCGCCGTGATGGCGACGGAAACGGCCTCGCCCCAGGGCGGGGGCGACTTCGCGGCGACCCCGCTCGCGGCCTCCTCCAGCTGGGAGTCGGGAGCCGCGTCCGGGGCGTTCGCCTGGTCCTATCCGTTGACGGTTCCGGGCGCCGCGGCGGGTCCTACACCTTCGCTGTCGCTCTCGTACAGTTCGGGGACCGTCGACGGCCGGACCGCGAACTCCAACAACCAGGGCTCGCAGGTCGGCGAGGGCTTCGACCTGACCTCCTCGTACATCGAGCGCAAGTACGGCTCATGCGACGATGACGGACAGGATGACAAGTTCGACCTGTGCTGGAAGTACGAAAATGCCTCGCTCGTCCTGAACGGCAAGTCCAGCGAGCTCGTCAAGGACGATGCGACGGGCAAGTGGCGTCTGAAGGACGACGACGCCTCCCAGGTGACCTGGGGGACGGGCGCGGACAACGGCGACAACGATGGCGAGTACTGGAAGGTGGTCACCGGGGACGGTACGACCTACACCTTCGGCCTGAACAAGCTCCCAGGTGCGGGCTCCGAGCGCACCAACTCCACGTGGAGCGTCCCGGTCTTCGGTGACGATTCCGGCGAGCCCGGCTACAGCAAGGGCTCGACCTTCGCCAGCCGCTACGAGACCCAGGCCTGGCGCTGGAACGTGGACATGGTGCAGGACGTTCACGGCAACGCCGCCACCTACTGGTACGCCGCGGAGACGAACAACTACGCGAAGAACGGCGACAAGACCAAGCTGCTGCCCTACACGCGCGGCGGCACTCTCTCCGAGATCCGCTACGGCCAGCGCGCGGACTCACTCTTCACCGGCACGCCCTCCCACAAGGTCACTTTCGACTACAAGGAGCGGTGCTTCGCGACGAGCTGCACCAACCTGACGAAGGACACTTCGGACAACTGGCCCGACGTCCCCTTCGACTCGATCTGCTCGGCAAGCGAAACCGACTGCCGGGCGTCCGGGCCCGCCTTCTTCACCCGCAAGCGGATGACGGCGATCAACACCTTCGCGTGGTCCACGGCCCTGGAGCCGGACAACTACGCCCCGGTGGACACCTTCGACCTGGCACAGGAGTACCTGGACCCGGGCGACCTCGGTGACACCAGCGACCAGTCCCTGGTCCTGAAGTCCATCAAGCGCACGGGCAAGAACGGCGGTACGGTCGAGGTCCCGCCGGTGGACTTCACCTACCACATGAAGCCGAACCGGGTGGACATCGACGGGGACAACATCGTCCCGCTCAACCGCCCCCGCATCAACACGATCACGTCCGAGACGGGCGCCATCACCACGGTCACCCTCTCCAACCCGGAGTGCGTGCGCGGCTCCAAGATGCCGGTGGCGGAGGACGACAACTCGCTGTCCTGCTACCCGGTGTACTGGCCGATCAACGGCGGTGACCCCAAGCTCGACTGGTTCCACAAGTACAACGTCACGGCAGTCACCGTCGCCGACCCGGCCGGACAGAACGACCTCGTGGAGAACGCCTACGAGTACGCGAACCCGGGCTGGCACCACAACGACGACCCGCTGACTCCCGAGGACGAGCGCACCTGGTCCGACTGGCGGGGCTACGGCAAGATCACCGCCTACACCGGAGCCGTCGGCAAGACCCGCTCGAAGACCGTCAAGGTCTTCATGCAGGGCATGCGCGGCGACACCCGCAAGGGCATGACGGCCACCCGCACCACCACGGTCGCGGCCGTACCCGTGCCGGGCCTGACCATCCCCGACGTCAACGACGACGACCAGTACGCGGGCTTCCAGCGCCAGCAGATCACGTATGACGGGAACACGCCGCTCTCGGTGTCCGTCACGGACCCGTGGAGCAAGGAGACCGCGAGCCAGCAGAAGTCGTACGCCAACATCAAGGCCTTCTTCGTCCGCTCGCAGACCGCGTACAAGCACACTTTCCTGACGGGCTCCAACACCTGGCGGACCACCCGTACCGATACCGCCTACGACGCCTACGGCCTGCCCACGTCGATCTCGTCGGCCGGTGACACCGCCAAGACCGGCGACGAGACCTGCACCCGTACCTGGTACGCCCGCAACGATGCCAAGGGCATCTCCGGCCTGCCTTCCCGCAACCGCACTGTCGGCGCGGAGTGCTCGGTCACGGACGACAAGCTGAGCCTGCCCGCCAACTCGGCGACCCGTGGCGACGTCCTGTCGGACCTGGCCACCGTGTACGACGACAACGCCGCAACCGGCTGGACAGCGAACCAGACCCCGACCCTGGGCCTGCCCACCTGGACCGGCCGCGCCCAGGCCTACCCGGCGGCAGCCGGCGCCGCCGACCGCAACCCGGCCGGCGGCGCCGGCTGGCAGACCGTCACCAAGACCACCTACGACACGGCCACCTCCAAGCTCGGCCGTCCGCTGAGCGTCAGTGACGCGGCCGGAAACACGACCACGACCAGCTACACACCCGCAGCCGCGGGCCCGCTGGAAGTCACGGTAGTCACGGAGCCAAAGCTCGCCTCGAACGGGCAGCAGCACAAGAGCTACAGCTACACGGACCTGCGCGGCTCAACCGTGCGATCCATCGACGCCAACATGGCCTCGACCTTCAACACCTACGACGGCCTCGGCCGCGTGACCGCCACCTGGCTGCCCAACCGCGGCCAGTCGCAGTCCCCGAACGCCAAGTACGACTACCTCCTGGAACGCGGCAAGCAGCCGTGGACCTCGGTCAGCACGCTGACGGCCGACGGTACGACCTACAAGACGGTCTACACGATCGCCGACGCACTGCTCCGCCCGCTGCAGACGCAGACCCCGTCGCCGAACGGCGGCCGGATCCTTACGGACACCCGCTACGACTCCCGCGGCCTGGCCTACGAGTCGTACGCCGACATCTGGGACAAGGACAAGGGGCCGGAAGGCGTCTACGCCCGCGCCGAGTACGGCAGCACGCCGTCGCAGACGGCGACCGTGTTCGACGGCCTCGGCCGACCGGTCACTTCCTCGCTCCTCGTCTACGGAGTGCAGAAGCAGTCCACCACCACCAGCTATACCGGTGACTCGACCGCCACCACGGCCCTCCAGGGCGGCACCGCGACCCGTACGATCACCGACGCACTGGGACGGACCGTCGAGACCCGGACCTACTCGGGGACGACGCCGAGCGACCTCGCCTATGGCGGCACCGCGCCCGGTACCCCGTACACCAGCGTGAAGCAGACGTACACGGTCGACGGCAAGCAGGCCACGACCATCGGCCCAGACAACGCCAAGTGGACGTACGGCTACGACCTCTTCGGCAGGACCACCACCGCTACGGACCCCGACAAGGGCACCGGTACCACCACCTACACCGCGCTCGACCAGATCGCGACCACGAAGGACTCGCGCAACACGGTCCTGGAGTACGCCTACGACGAGGTCGGTCGCAAGACCGGTCTGTGGAAGTCGCCGAAGTCCGACGCCAACCAGCTCGCGGCCTGGACCTACGACAGCGTCCGTAAGGGGGCTCCCACGGCCTCCACCCGTTACGAGGGCGGCCGGACGGGCAAGGCGTACACCAAGTCCGTCACCGCCTACGACACCCTGGGCCGTCCGACGACGACCCGGCTGACCCTGCCCTCCGACGACCCGCTCGTCACCTCGGGCGCCATCGCGGCCACCACCGACCACACGATGACCTACCGGCTCGACGGGACTGCGAACACGGTGGCAGCACCGGCGGTCGCAGGTCTGCCAGCCGAGACCCTCCAGGTCAACTACAACAACTTCGGCCTGCCGAAGGGGCTTTCCGGCACCACGGACTACGTGCAGGACGTGGCGTACTCGCCGATCGGTGAGATCGAGCAGCTGACGCTGGCCCGGTCCGCGGCCGCCGGTGTCCGCAAGACGTTCATCGGCAACACCTACGAGGAGGGCACCCGCCGTCTGCTGAAGTCCACGGTCAACGACCAGACCCACAACGGCATGCTGCAGGAGCTGACCTACACATACGACCAGGCCGGCAACGTCCTGTCGATCTTCGACTCGGCCCCGCTCAGCGGTTTCACCAAGGCCGACCACCAGTGCTTCGCCTACGACGCCCAGCGGCGTCTGACCGAGGCCTGGACCCCGAAGACCGCGAACTGCGCGGCCGCCGGGCGCACCGCCGCCAACCTCGACGGCGCCGCCCCGTACTGGAACAGCTACACCTACACGGCGTCGGGCCAGCGGGCCACGGAGAAGACCAACACCGGGACCCCGCAGACCCGTACCTACTGCTACGACCCGGCCCGCCCGCACGCCGTGGCGGCCACCACCACCGGCGGCACCTGCGCGGGCGTTGCCCCCCAGTACACCTACGACGCGACCGGCAACACCACCAAGCGCGCCGAGACGCCGGGCAGCGCCACCTCCCAGACCCTGAACTGGGGCCCGGAGGGCAAGCTGACCACGACTACGGAGGGCGCCACCGCCACCGACTACGTCTACGACGCCGACGGCGAGCTCCTCATCCGCCGCGACCCGGTGGGCGAGACCGTCCTCTACGCGGGATCCAACGAGGTGCACCTCAAGGGCGCCAAGAAGTGGGCAGTCCGCTCCTACAGCATCGCGGCCGTCAAGGTCGCGGTACTGACCAACGAATCCGGCACCGCCAAGCTGTCCTTCGTCGCGGCCGACGCCCACGGCACCTCGTCCCTGACCATCTCCGCCGACGACACCCAGGCGGTGTCCAAGCGCTACACCACCCCGTTCGGCTCGGCGCGCGGACCGGCGGCCGCCAACTGGCCTGACGACAAACGCTTCCTCGACAAGCCGGAGGACACCGGCACGAACTTGACCCACGTCGGCGCACGCGAGTACGACGCGGCCCTCGGCCAGTTCATCAGCGTCGACCCCGCATTGAGCCTTGACCAGCACCAGTCCCTCAACGGCTACAGCTACGCGAACAACAGCCCGCTCACCTTCAGCGACCCGACGGGCCTCGAGAGCTGCGGCAGCTACGGCTACTGCGGTGGCGGCGGCTGGACCAACGGCGCTTACATCGAGGACATGGACGATAACGACGACGGTGGGGGCGGCGGTGGAGGTGGCGGCGGCGGCGGTGGAGGTGGCGGTGGCGGCGGTGGTGGCGGTGGTGGCAAACAGGGGGGCAACGGCGGTTCCGGCAACAAGCCCGGCTCCTTCGTCAGCATCATCACGCCGCTCCCCTACATCCCTCCCACCATCGCGGCCCCCGAGTACGCGAAGGAGCGGGCGTGCCAGTTCGATCCGGTCCTGTCCTGCAACCCCGAAGACGCCGTCTACGGGGGGCAGAACAACGGGTCGGTGACCATGGTGGGATTCCTTTGGGCAATGGGGGCATTGTCGCCCGAAATGACCTATGGGGAAAACAGTCAGGTCGCGCGAGACGTGATGAAGAGCGATCTCACTGCAGCGCACCGAAATGAAATCGGGCAGCTCTTCTACGGAAACGGTCAGAGGTCCGGTGAGTTGACCTCCAACTCCATCGGCGACAAGGATGCGGCCGGCCAGTCCAGTCAGCTCAGGGAGGACCTGACCGCAATCGCCACGCACGATGACGCCAAGCTTGCCACGGCTGTTCTGGGTTCGTACACAGCGAACTATGAGATACTCCGCGAAGGAGTAAATGGCGTTCAGGCGCGTATCAGCATCACCAATGGAATGACGGTCTCGTCCTTCGCCCACGCCAAGACGGGCTATGGCACTCCGGCGGATAAGTTCCTGCAGAAGAATGTCGACCATGTCGGCGTCTTGGGGCACGGGAAGGGGCAGGCCATGACGATCGTCTTCCGGGTGGTAATTCCGCGAAATTACAACTACGGGAGTCCGAATAAATGAGAACCCTCAAATCGATTCGAGCGGTCGCACTGGTCCTGGCTCTTTCCGCTCCTGTCGTGTCTTCCTGTGCGGCCCTTGAGGACGCCGGGGCGGGGTATCCGAAGGGGGTCTCGGCCGATCGAGACTCACTGGTCCGCTCCTGGGGCAAGGATGGAGCCGAAGTCGCTCTCAAGGCGGACAGCTCATTCGAATCCAAGGGTGTCGACTTCGGCAAACGGGACTGCCGTGAAGGGGTTCCGGATCCAGGGGCCGGCACCTGGTCGACAATAGACACGGGTCAGGGGGCGACGAGGATCCAGCTGAAGTTCGGAACCGGATGCTTCGGCTCGCTCTGGGTCGGAACGATCGACGGTGTGACCGTACTGTGGCGGGAGACGAGCCCGGAAAAGCACGAATTCACATCTCTGAAGTAGGTGTGCTCGGGCCGCACTGAGCACCCACGCACGACCGCCATGCGGCCCTTCCGGCCCAGGGCGACAGCGGAAGGCCCCGGAGACTTCCTTAGGTTCTGGGAGTCGTTGCAACACCGCAGCTCAAAGGGTGGCACGCACTTCGAGATCCGTGAGGACGGCAGCCGCAGGGACGGAAGAAGCTCACCGCTGAGTAAGCAACACGGAAGCGTGCCGGATCGTCGGAATCAACCGGCGTGACGCTGGAGGGGGTGGTGGTTGGTGTGCTGGCTGTTGGCTGGCCTGGGGTGTTGTGGGTTTGTTGAGAGCCCGATCGGACGGTTCCCGGCGTG
>NZ_JBEZMA010000067.1:0-37795 GCF_040652415.1 Streptomyces sp. NPDC048255 | reverse complement strand
GGCCGCGTCGGCAACCGCGAGACCCCGGTCATCCTCAGCATCCTGGTCCTCGAAGACCTCGCCATGGCCGTCTACCTGCCGATCATCACCGCCCTCCTCGCCGGGGTCAGCCTGGCCGCCGGAAGCGCGACCCTCGCCATTGCCCTCGGCGTCGCCGGCCTGGTCCTCTTCGTCGCGGTCCGCTACGGGCGCCACATCTCGCGCTTCGTCTCCAGCGACGACCCCGAGAAGCTCCTCCTCGTGGTCCTCGGCCTGACCCTCCTCGTCGCGGGCATCGCCCAGCAGCTCCAGGTCTCCGCCGCCGTCGGCGCGTTCCTCGTCGGCATCGCCCTCTCCGGGGAGGTCGCCGAGGGAACCCACACCTTGCTGAGCCCGCTGCGGGACCTGTTCGCCGCCGTGTTCTTCGTCTTCTTCGGCCTGCACACCGACCCCGCGAGCATCCCGCCCGTCCTCCTGCCCGCCCTCGCCCTGGCTGTCGTCACGGCGGGTACGAAGATCGCCACCGGCTACTGGGCGGCCAAACGGGCCGGGGTCGGGGTCAAGGGGCGCTGGCGGGCCGGCGGCACGCTCGTCGCCCGCGGCGAGTTCTCCATCGTCATCGCCGGCCTCGCCGTCACCGCCGGCATCGAGCCCGCCCTGGGCCCCCTCGCCACCGCGTACGTGCTGATTCTCGTGGTGCTCGGGCCGCTGACCGCCCGCTACACCGAACCCGTGGCCGCCTGGGTCGGCAGCCGCCGCACCCCGCCGCGGCCGGTCCTCGCCGCGGTGCCGTCCCAGCCGAGATCCCCGGAGGACCTCAAGGACCAGGCCCAGGATCCGGCCGGCCGCGCGTGAGCGAGGACACCTGGGCGGCGATCACCAGCCGGGAGACCGTGCTGTTGCTCGCCGCCCTGGCTGTCTACCTCGGCGGTGCGGTCGGCTTCGCCCACCGGCTGCCCCGCGTCCTGGCGCGTCACCCGGGCTGGCGCCGTGATACAGAACGCGACCCGGTCTCCAGCGCGGTCACCCTCACCCTGCTGATCGTCCTGTGGCCAGCAACCGCCGTTTACCTGGTCTGCAGGATCGCCGCCAGTCGCCGCGATCGGTGACCCGGCCGTCTGGAGGATGGTCTTCCCGGACGTGTATCCCCGCGCCCGCAGTCATGCTGATGTATGGGAGGCACACATGCTCACCGTTGTGCAGGCGGCCACCATCGTGGTGGCCCTTGGGTTTGGGACCGTCGGCGTCTGGACGATCGTGACCGGCCGTGTCGTCTTTCCCTGGCTTCGGCGCAGTGTGCGGCGACCGGTCGTCTGGGGCGTGGGAACGCTCGTGATGGCAGTGGCGCTCGCGGCGGCGCCCGCCTTGACGTTCACGGTCTTCGTGCCGCTCTTGATGGTCGGTGTTGCCGTGGTCGGATTCGCGCAGGTCTCCCGCCCTCGGAACGGCTCCTGATCAGTCGGGGCCGCCGCAGGCGGGTTCGGACCTGCCGTGTTCGCCGAGCCAGCGGGCGAGTTTGCCCCGGCGGCCCACAGCGCGCAGGCGCCGTTCCGTGGCCTGCCGGGTCGACGGGGTGGTGACGAGGAGCAGCTCGTCGCCGGCTGCGAGGACAGTGGTGGGACCGGGTACGTGGGTGACGCCGCCGCGGACGAGGAGGGTGATCACCGCGGGCGGTGGGAGCCGGAGTTCGAAGACGGCGACGCCGTGGAGCCGTGAGCCGGGCGGGATGCTGACGGTCAGGAGGTCGGCGTCGAGGACGTCCAGGGGCGCGCTCTCGACCTGGATCTCCCGCAGGGCGCCGGGTCGGGCGATGCGGAGGAGGCGGGCGGCGGCGGGCAGGGTGGGGCCCTGGACGAGGGTGAAGACGACGACGAGGACGAAGACGATGTTGAGCAGGTGACGGGAGCCGTCGACGTTGGCGACGATCGGGAACGTGGCGAGGACGATCGGCACGGCGCCGCGCAGGCCGGCCCAGGAGATGAAGGCCTGTTCCCGCCAGGGAGTGCGGAAGGGCAGCAGGCAGGCGGCGACCGAGACGGGCCGGGCGACCAGCAGCAGGACCAGTCCGACCGCGAGGGCGGGCAGGATGGCGGAGGGCAGCTCGCTGGGGTCGACGAGCAGGCCGAGCATGACGAACAGGCCGATCTGGGCGAGCCATCCGGTGCCTTCGGCGAAGGAGCGGGTCGCCGCGCGGTGGGGCAGCCGCGAGTTGCCCAGGACGAGCCCGGCGAGATACGCGGCGATGATGCCGCTCGCGTTGACGAAGCCGCCGACGGCGAAGGCGATGATGCCGAAACCGACAGTGGCCAGCGGGTACAGGCCGGTGGCCGGCAGCGCGATGTGCCGCAGTGCGGCCACTCCGATCCGGCCGACGGCCAGCCCCAGCAGTCCGCCGACGACCAGCTGGTAGAAGACGTTGCCGAGGATGGCCGTGGGGCCGGGGAGGTCGGCGGCGGCGGTGGAGAAGACCAGGACCAGGATGATGGTCGGTGCGTCGTTGAACCCGGACTCGGCCTCCAGCAGCCCGGTGGTCTTGCGGGGCAGGGACAGGGAGCGCAGGACGGCGAAGACGGCGGCGGCGTCGGTGGAGGAGACGATCGCGCCCAGGAGTAGGGCCAGGTGCCAGTCCATGCCGAGGAGGTAGTGGGCGCCGGCGCCCGTGAGGGCCACCGACACGGCGACGCCGCCCGTGGCGAGAACACCTGCCGGTGCCAGCAGGCGCCTGACGTCGGGCCAGTGGGTGCTCAGGCCTCCCTCGACGAGGATGACCGCAAGGCCTGTGGTGCCCAGGGACTGGGCGAGCTGCGCGTCGTCGAACTCGATGCCGATCACGTCCTCGCCCGCGATCACTCCGACGGCGAGGAACACCAGCAGGCTCGGCAGTCCGAGCCGGTGCGCGGCCCGGGCGGCGGCGATGCTGGCCATGAGGACGACGCCGCCCACCAGCAGTACCAGGTACAGCTGTTGCAGCGTCATGGCATGCCTCTAGAGCCTGCGCCGGTTGAGGCGGCGCCGGCGGGTGGTGTCGAAGAGGTTGACCGCGAGCGCGGCCAGGACCAGGCCGACCGCCAGCAGCAGCCCGTGGGGCACCATCACCCCGGTGACCACGGCGGCCAGGGCCAGGGTCATGGCCAGCCAGGCCCGGCCCTGCCGGTACTCCCGGGGCCGGCGGGGGCGGCCCTTGCCCAGGCCGCGGGCGAAACGGGGATCGTCGTGCCACAGCGCGGCCTCGAGGTCGGCGATCCGCTCATCATCGGACTCCGTCATGGCCATTGCCTCCTTTCCGTCGGTCAGGCGAGTGCGAAGTAACGCAGCCACACGTACATTCCGGCCAGCACGGTCGTGACGGCGGTGACGACGAGGCCGTACCGGCTGAACTGCCAGAAGGAGATGTGGTGTCCGGCGCGGTCCGCGATGCCGACGGTGACGACGTTGGCGGAGGAGGCGATGATCGTGGCGTTGCCCGCCAGGTCCGCGCCGAGGGCGAAGGACCACCACAACACCTGGGCCTGGCCGCCCCCTCCGGAGGCGGCGACGATCTCGGAGACGACCGGGCTGGTCGAGGCGACGAAGGGGATGTTGTCGATCACCGCGGACGGCACGATCGACCCGAACAGCAGCGCCATCGACGCGCCGAACAGGTTGTCCTCCAGCACACGGGCGGCTGCCTGGCCGAGGGCGGTGAGGATTCCCGTCCGCACCAGCGCGCCGACCATCACGAACAGGCCGGCGAAGAACGCCAGGGTCTCCCACTCGACATCGGCCACGACCTGGCGCACGTTGAGCCGGGAGACGGCGAGCAGGATCAGGCCGCCGGAGATCGCCACGACCGAGGGCTCCAGGTGCAAGGCGGTGTGCAGAACGAAGCAGGCCATCACGACCGCGACGACGATGCCGCTGACGGCCAGCAGGCGGGCATCGGTGATGGCGTCCCGCTCCCGCATGGCCATGATGTGCGCGGCCCGCTTGGGGTCGTAGGAGAACGCACTGCGGAACATCCACCTTGCCATCACCGCGAACACCACGACCAGCAGGGCCGCAATGGGCGCCATGTGGAGCAGGAAGTCGTTGAAGGAGAGTCCGGCGCGGGAGCCGATCATGATGTTGGGAGGGTCGCCGATCAGGGTGGCGGCGCCGCCGATGTTGCAGGCCATCACCTCGGCGATCAGGTACGGCACGACCGGCACGCCGAGTCTGGTGCACACCGCGATCGTCACCGGGGCGATCAGCAGGACGGTGGTGACGTTGTCCAGCCACGCGGAGAGAAGGGCGGTCGCGAGGATGAGCAGCACCATCAGCCGGTACGGGCGCCCGTGCGACCTCTTGGCGGCCCAGATCGCGACGAAGTCGAACAGACCGGTGCGCTTGATGACGGAGACGATCAGCATCATGCCGAGCAGTAGGAAGATGACGTTCCAGTCGATTCCGGCCACGTCGGAGAAGAACGCGTGCTCCGCGCTGGTCGCGCCGATCAGCAGCATGGCGACCGCTCCGCCCAAGGCCGCGGCGACCCGGTGGACCCTCTCGGTGGCGATCAGCACGTAGACGGCTCCGAACACGACCACGGCCAGCCAGGCGGTGACGCTCATGGCGGGGCCGCCCAGCCGGTGCCGGGGTGAGGCGGAGACGGGGGCGGGGTCGTCATCGGCGCGGCTCCGTTCACAGGTGCTGCCGCGAGCACCCGCGTCCCACGAGGGGCCGCCCCGAACAGAAGGTGCTCCGGATTTCCACCATCACCTGGCGTGCCCGCCCGGCGCATCGGGGCCAGCACCCATCTTCACGACCCCCGACAACGGAAGATCATCCCGGCGGCAGCCGCGTTGCGAACGAGCACGGGGCGGATTGCCGCACCGGGGCAAACCTCAGGCCTGCGGCTTCACGCGGGAGCCTTCGCTGTGAGCCAGGCGGGCGAGGACCTTGGCGTACACCATGGTCGCCGCAGCGGTAACGGTCGCTACAGCCGCCAACGCGAGGACGCCCAGGAGCGAAGGCCACTGCCGCAACCCATCGCTGTGGCAGACCCGTTCTTGGGGCAACGGCTCAGTGAACGGGCCCCTGCACAGACTGCGGGACCCCTGATACGACGGCACCTCGGGGCCGTAGTCGGCAAGCAGCAGGAAGGCGAACCAACCTCAGATCACCATGGCCAGGAGCATCCACGCTATGGACCACCCCTCGATCCGGCGCGCGTCCCGGCCCGTCTTCCCGGCATGCCCTGGTGCGGCGCCTGCCGAAACGGCTTCCAGAGCCGCCTCATCGGCTGCCATTCTTCCCCCTCTTACTTTCAACGAATGATCGTCAGTTCATCGCACCTGCCTGCGCATCCGGGTCCGTCGTTCCCAGCGCCCCACGAGGGCCGCCTCACAGAAGGTGCCAGGAGCTGGTCGTGACGTAGCACGGCAAGGACGATCACAGAGATGCTCCCGGGCGGCAGGATCCGCCATCTGGGCCGTATCGCCTTCAGCTGGCGGCGCAGCAGATCGGCGAGGTGGATGGCGGTGCTCGTGGGACAGCGGCAGACGGGTGGCCGACCAGGTGCAGCAGAACCTCGCCGTAACCGTCCCCCGGAATGGCGGTGACCACCGACCTCGAACTCCCGTTCAGTCCTCGCCCCTCGGTGCGGGCGAGGCACCGTCGCGCATCAGCGCCTGGCTGAACTTCCCCGTCAGCCAGGACACGACGACCCCCGTGGCCACGCCCGCACCGGTGGCGGCCCCCGCCCCCGTACCGGTGACCCCCATCGTGATGGCGCCCGCGAACCCGAGTGCCGACACGAAACCGGCGATCACCGGCAACGACAGAAACCCGTCCAGCCCCCCGCCGAACCCGTCGAGGACCCCCTCCAACACCCCGTCGAAGACCAGGCACAGGACGAGCAGACCAGACCGCCGATGCCGAGACCGAGAACCAAGCCATATCCCTGTCCCTGCGGCCGCTGTGCCCGCTCTGTCGTCTGGAGCATCGTTCCACCGACACCTGTGCCGATTCACTGCCGGATTCCGGCAATGTTTACGCGGTCTTGACGCCGCGGAGCCCGCATTGGACAACGGAAGGGCTGTGCGCGGCGGACCAGGGGGACAGCCAGCCGGGCCTATGGCGTCAGGCGGTGGTAGGCGGTCCGGGCGTGGGCGAGCCGGGCCATGACTGTTCCTGTACCCGCGGAGACCAGGAGACAGATGATGCGGGCCAGATCGTAGGAGGCTTGCCAGGTGAGCTCGCCGAACGGCGCGGTGGCAAAGCCATTGAGGATGAACCAGCAGAGCAGAGCTGTTCCGGGTGCGGCGGTGAGACGGGCCCCGGTACTCACCAGGCCGACGGTGAGGGAGAGGGCGACGAGGTCGAGGGTGGGGTCGCCGTGTCCGTCGAGGAGGTTGAAGGCGGTGACCAGGGCGAGGGCGGTGACGGCCGTGACCGCCCAGACGATCGAGGTTGTCGCCGGGGTGGGCACGGGGTGCAGGCGGCCGGTGCTGATCCGCTTCCATTCGGGCATGCAGAGCCTCCTCCATGCGGTTCCCCGCCATTGGGGCCCTCCGAAATGATGCACCAGCCTGGCTGTCGCTCTGTAGCTGGTTTGGCCGACCACGGGGAAGGACAAGGCCGGTCGCCCGGTGATCCGCTGGCCAGATCACGCCGCTGCACACCGGTCCGCGCCCGGTGCGAAATCCCGTCGGTCACCTGCCTATGCCCCCGTCGGCCGCCCGTTCCGGCGGGTCTGCCGGTCGATAGGGTTGCCGCGGGGCAGGGACTGCCGTTCCCGCCTCCTGCCCGTTCCGCCACACAGTCTGGGGGGCCTTCGTGCCGGTTCCACGTACGAGCAGTACTCCGCTTCCGGGGATCGGGGTCCGGTACGACCTCACCACGCGCGAGCACCGTCGTTTGTCGGTGATCGCGCACCGCGACGGCAGCCGGACGCTGAACGCCTACCGCCGGGACGATCCCGACGAGTGCGCGCTGTCGGCGAAGTTGACGGCGGGTGAGGCGGAGGCGCTGATCGACGCGTTGATGCCGGCCCACCACAGCCCCAGCTTGCTGTCGACCACGGACCTGGGGCTGGTCGCCGAGCGGATCGAGCTGTCCGCGCAGGCGTACTGGAACGGGCGGGTGCTGGGGGAGACCCGGATACGTACGGAGACGGGTGCGTCCGTCGTCGCCGTACTTCGGCGTGCCGAGGCGATCCCGTCGCCGGCACCGGACTTCCGGCTGGCTGGCGGGGACACCCTCATCGTGATCGGCACGCGCGAGGGCGTCGAGGCCGCCGCGACGATCCTCGGCCGGGAGTGATCGCGTGGACTCCTCCGCGGTCTTCCTGATCGAGTTCGGCGCGCTCATCCCGTTGTCGGCGACGTGGCCGGACCCGCTGACCCGGTGACGTACGTACGTCACTGGCTTGTCGGCCTGTTCTTGCCTTGCCCCATGGGGGTGGATCGGTGGAGGCCGGTGCCGGTCATGCGGGTCAGCAGTGGGCCGGCGATGGCGAGGAGGAAGACGTAGGCGGTCACCAGCGGACCGAGCGTGTCGTGCACGGTGCCGACAAGGCCGACGATGACGAGGGAGAACTCGCCCCGCGCGATGAGGGCGGTTCCGGCGCGCCACTGGCCGTGTCGGCCGACCTTGTCGCGCGAGGCGGCGTACCGGCCGGTGAGGACCTTGGTGACGAGGGTGACGGCGGCCAGTGCGAGGGCGGTGGGAAGGACGGGCAGGAGTTCGGCGGGGTCGATGGAGACCCCGATGGCGAGGAAGAACACGGCGGCGAAGAGGTCGCGCAGGGGGCTGAGGACGGCCCGGGTGCGGGTCGCGGTCTCCCCGGTGAGGGAGAGGCCGACGAGAAAGGCGCCGACGGCGGCCGAGGCGTGGACGAACTCGGCCAGCGCGGCGACGATCAACGTGAGGCCGAGGACTCTCAGCAGTAGTTGTTCGGCGTCCGGGTGGGCGACGAGCCGGCCCAGATGGTGCCCCCAGCGGTAGGAGAGGGTGAAGGCGGCCAGCACCGCCGTGACCGCGATCAGGACGCCCAGGATCGCCTGCCACCATGCGCCCCCGGAGGCCAGGACGGCGAGTACGGGCAGGTAGAGGGCCATGGCGCAGTCCTCCAGGACCAGCACCGACAAGATCGCGGGTGTCTCCCGGTTACCCAGGCGGTGCAGGTCGGAAAGCAGGCGGGCCACGATCCCGGACGAGGAGATGTAGGTGGCGCCGGCCAGCGCCAGTATCCCGATGCCGTCGAAGCCGAGCAGCCACCCGGCCACCGCGCCCGGAGCGGCGTTCAGCACCAGGTCCACCACGGCGGACGGCACGTGCCGGCGCATGACGACCGCGAACTCGGGCAGGGAGAACTCCAGACCGAGCACCAGGAGAAGCAGGATCACTCCGATGGCGGCGCCCGTTTCGACGAACTCCCCGGCGGCCGGAACCGGAGCGATGCCGCCCTTGCCCACGGCGAGCCCGGCCAACAGGTAGAGCGGGATGGGGGAGAGGGTCAGACGCCGCGCCAGGGCCCCGAGGACGCTCAAGGCGGCGAGGATCACGCCCAGCTCCAGGAGCAGCGCGACCGGAGTGCGCATCCGCCTAGCCCCGGACGATCTGTTCCACGCCTGCGATGCCCTCGTGGGTCCCGATCACCACCAGGACGTCCCCGCCCCGTAGAACGTCCTGCGGAGCGGGCGAAGCGATCACCTCCTCACCGCGCACCACGGCCACGATGGAGGCCCCGGTCAGCGTCCGCGCCCGCGTGGCGCCCAGGGGCTGTCCGTCGTAGGTGCTGCCCGTCAGCACCTGGACCTGCCCGGCCGACAGGCCCGGCACCTCCTTGGTCAGGTCGGCGAACCGCTCCGCGATCCGCGGGGCACCCAGGATCTCCGCGACCGTGTCGGCCTCCGCACTGTCGAGCTGGAGCACCGGCCGGCCTTCGTCCGGGTCCTCCGGGCCGTACACGACCAGTTCGAAGTCACCCGTCCGCCGGGCCACGACGCCCACCCGGTCACCCTGGTGATTGGTGAACTCGTAGCGCATGCCCACGCCGGGCAGCAGCACCTCGGTGACGTCCATGGCCCTATCGTCGAGCCTCGCCCGGGGCTCGGCACGCGTGCGGGGGCCGTGCGGGTAGCGAGTCGCAGCAGCTGAAGCGGTATGGCTCCTTCGGCTGTGGCCCGTCCGGACGACGACGCGAGACGAAGTGGTCCGGCAACGGAGCCCCTTACCTCCCTGAATCTCACCTCACTCCGCGTATGCACCATTCGTCGTACGGTAAGCTTCTTTACCGAGCCATTACGCTCGGTTGAGCGGATGAGTGCTCATTCTGTTGGGGTTGGGGTTGGGGTTGGCGGTTCGGCGGATCAGTGTGCCGTCGTCAGATGGGAGGTGTGACATGGATCGAGACATCCGCGTCATGACCCTGCCCGCCGCCGCGGCCACCCACCGACAGCCCACGTTCCCCGCCCGGGCCACGCGTATCGACAACACCGCCCGCGACAGCGTGCCTGATACCAGCAGCGCCGCAGCCTTCCACGCCTGACGCCTGCGCGCGTGCGGCAGCTGACACGGCCACAAGGCCATGTCCCCGCACCCGAGGCATGCACCGCGCCCGCTTCAGTCGCACTGAAGGACGGGCCACCGCACCAGGACACCACTGCCGCCGGCACCCCGAAGGAACCACCCGGCCGAGCCTCTACCGACTCGCCGGGTCCTCGACCGTGCCTGCCGCCTGCCCGCGCTCACCGGACACCAGGTCCTGCCCCCGATGTCCGGAAGGCACTGACGCCGTCACCGAACCGGAGGTCCGACGCCCGTGCATCACACGACCGCCATGCTCATCGAACTCGGAGCCATCATCCTCGCCCTGGGTCTGCTCGGGCGCCTCGCCGGCAGGGTGGGCTTCTCGCCCATACCCCTCTACCTGCTCGCCGGCCTCGCCTTCGGCCACGGCGGCATCCTTCCGCTCCAGGCGAGCGAGGAGTTCGTCGCCACCGGCGCGGAGATCGGCGTCATCCTCCTGCTGCTCCTGCTCGGCCTGGAGTACAGCGCCTCCGAGCTCGTCACCAACCTCAAGGCGCAATACCCCTCCGGCGCCGTCGACTTCGTCCTCAATGCCGCCCCCGGAGCCGCCGCCGCGCTGATCCTGGGCTGGGGTCCCGTCGCCGCGGTCGCCCTCGCCGGGGTCACCTGGATCTCCTCCTCCGGCGTCATCGCCAAGGTGCTCGGCGACCTCGGCCGGCTCGGCAACCGCGAAACCCCGGTCGTCCTCGGCATCCTGGTCATCGAGGACCTCGCCATGGCCCTCTACTTGCCGATCCTGACCGCCCTGCTCGCCGGAGTCAGCCTCGCCGGCGGCGCCGTCACCCTGCTCATCTCGCTGGGCACCGTCGGGGGCGTCCTCTACGTCGCACTGCGCCACGGGCGCCTGATCAGCCGCGCCGTCTCCTCCGACAACGCCGAGATGCTCCTCCTCGTCGTCCTCGGCCTCACCCTTCTGGTCGCAGGCATTGCCCAGCAGCTGCAGGTCTCCGCGGCCGTCGGCGCCTTCCTCGTCGGCATCGCCGTCTCCGGGGAGGTCGCCGAAGGCGCCAGCACCCTGCTCACCCCGCTGCGCGACCTGTTCGCCGCCGTCTTCTTCGTCTTCTTCGGCCTGTCCACCGACCCGGCCGACATCCCGCCCGTCCTCATCCCCGCCCTGCTGCTCGCCGTCGCCACCGCGCTCACCAAGGTGGCCACGGGCTGGTACGCCGCACGCCGGGCGGGCATCCAGGGCGCGGGCCGCTGGCGGGCGGGCGGCACGCTCGTCGCACGCGGCGAGTTCTCGATCGTCATCGCCGGGCTCGCCGTGGGCGTCGAACCGCGCATCGGTCCCCTGGCCACGGCCTACGTCCTGATCCTCGTCGTCCTCGGCCCGCTCACCGCCCGCTACACCGAACCCCTGGCCCGCCGCCTCTCCGGCCGTACCAAGACCCCGACCTCTGCTCCCGCTCCCACGGCCGCCGAACGGGACGACGCGGTCACCGTCAATGCCTGAACGCCCGCGCAGAGTTCGTTCCGCCCGCCGACGGCCGGAACAGCAACAGATCGACACCGCCGTCGGTCCTACCGGAGGGGTGTGAGAGCCGTGCACGACCAGCCACAGGAATTCCTCGACGGCTACGTACAGATCCTGGGCGAGGCCTCTTCGACCGGCCGTCGCCTCACCCGCGAAGAACTCCGGTCCCGCCGCACCCTGGGCACGAAAGCCGCCGCGGCCGGGCACGGCTGGCGCGCGCTGATCCGCGAACACCTCATCGCCAGCCGCACCGCCTGGCCGGCCGCCGCCACGCCGGACAGCGTCCTGTCCACGATGCAACAGGCCATCGACGCCTTCGCCGACGGATACGAACACGCCCAGCGCCTCGTCATCCGACAGGAGGAGGCCGCCAGACGCGAGTTCATCGACGACCTGCTCCACGGGCACGGTGAGGCGGGACAACTCGCGGAACGCTCCGAGCGGTTCGGGTTGCGGCTGTCCCGCGCCCACGCTGTCGCGGTCGCCGAAGGCCCCGCCAAGTACGACGAGACCGATCCCGTACCCCGACAAGTGGAGACCGCCCTGTTCCAGCGCTTCGAGAAGCGCCGCATCCTGTTCACCACGAAGGACGGCAGGATGGTGTGCATCGCACCCGGCGACCAGGACGACGTCCTCCTCCACTTCGCCAAGCAGGCCCACGCGGCGACCGACGGCGGCCGAACCGCCATCGGTCGTCCGAGACCGGGGGCCGTAGGCATCGGCCACAGCTACGAGGAAGCCCTCAACGCACTCGACGTGGCCGAGCGGATGGGCTTCGACGAACCCCTGCTCCGCGCGGCCGACCTGCTCGTCTTCCCCGTGCTGGCCCGGGACAGGCAGGCACTGGTGGATCTGGTCCGCAGCACCCTCAGCCCCCTCGAACAAGCCCGTGGGGGAGCCCGCCCCCTCCTCGACACGCTCACCGCCTACTTCGACAGCGGTTGCATCGCCGCGGAAGCGGCGCGCCGACTGGCACTGAGCGTCAGGGCTCTGACCTACCGCCTGGAGCGCGTCCGCACACTCACCGGCAGCGACCCCGCCCACCCCGCGCACCGCAACACCCTCCAAACAGCAGTGATCGGCGCGCGCCTCCTCGACTGGCCCGACAGACCGCTGTGAAGGCCCTGCGCCCCTTCGCTCGGGACAGGGAAACGAGGGACGGGACCCGGCCCCCAGGGTGTGCACTCCGTCCCAGAGGGTCAGTCGCAGATGCCGGCTGAGTGCCGTCGCGGGGATCTGTTTGCGGCGAATAGGCTGGGGTAGCGTGCCGTCGCTGCGCAGGGCGGCGAGCTCGTGCAGGACCACCTCGGGGCGGTCGACCGCGACGGCGGGGATGACGACGGTGCCGCCGCGGGACAGCGGCCGCGTGATCACGGAGGCGAATTCGCGCTGCGCGCTCTCGTGGTCGTGTCGGCGGTTGCCGTACGTCGATTCCATCAGCAGGACGTCGGCCCCCGAGAACGGCTCGGGCGGCAGGAGGAGTGGGTGGCCGGGGCGGCCGAGGTCGCCGCTCACGGCGAGGGTGGAACGGGGTCGAAGAACTTCAGCGTGTGATCGACGTCGTCATCGTCGTAGAGCGGCTTGGCGGGCCGGTGCTTGGACCAGCCGTGCCGGTTGGCGTGCTCGGCAGCCTCCATCTGAAGGCGGGCGCTGTCACGGAGGACGATCTCGGCGAGACAGGCCGTGGCGGCGGTCGCCAGGATGGGACCGCGGAAGCCGTGCCGTACCAGCCGGGGCAGGTAGCCGCAGTGGTCCAGGTGGGCGTGGGTGACGACGACGGCGTGGATGTCACGGGCGTCGCAGGGGAGCTTGTCCCAGTTGCGGCGGCGCAGGTCCGCGACACCCTGCAAGAGGCCGCGGTCGACGAGGACCCGGGCGTGGTCGCTCTCGACGAGTTACTTGCTGCCGGTGACCGTGCGCGAGCACCCTCCTCCGCGTCGTCGACGCGCTCGGTGTCACCGTCGAAGACCTGACCGGCGCGAGCGCCGACCGCGTACCCGGCCGGTCCGCCGCCCGGCGAGACGGAAGAGCTCGTGAGCGGCTCGGCCTACTGCACCTGGTCCGCGAGGGCTTTGGCCAGGTCGGCTACGCGCTGCTGGTTCAGCGAACTCCGGCCGGCGTCTCCGACCCCGACCAGCAGGAACGCGTCCCCTTCGTCGTCGGGCTTCAGCCGTACTGCGGCGACGTTGCCGCTGCTGGTGACGGTCGGCTCGCCGGCCTTGGCTTCGCCGGCCTGCTTCATGTAGGCGACCAGGCCGTCAACGGGCATCCCGGCCAGCCGCTGGACCACCGGTGCGAGCGGGGCGATCGCCTGTGGCTTCCGCGTCGCGACGGTGTGCACCTCCACGTCCTCCTGGCCGATGTGGAAGCTGCAGCTCACCAGCGCGCCGGGGTTCTCGGCCAGTGCTTCGCCCGGCTCGGCATGCTTTCCGCCTTCGGCGGTGGCGATGGGATCACCGTCGGCGTTGAGGGGCCCCGGCCCGGCCGGTGCGTCTGCTCCGGCGGCCTTCGCGGCCTTGGTGATGTCGTAGGGCAGCGGACACGTGTCCGCCCCCTCGGGGGCCATGTCATTCGCGGTCTCGGTCAAACCGCTCAGGCTCAGCGGCGCCGCGCCGCCGCTCTGACAGCCCGCCAGCAGGGCGGCTGCCGTCACTGCGGCGATCGTCAGTCCGTACCGGCGGTGTGTCACGTGTGTCCTCACTGCTGTCATCCCTGGGCGGTCTTGTTCACGATGCGCTGGCGGAGCAGCCGAACCGCTGGCCTACGGAGTCGATGAAGCTGTTGAACAGCTCCTGAGAAGGCGGCGTGCCGGGTGATCCGAGGGCGGCTGTGTAGTTCCGGCCCAGCTCCATGGAGAAGTACGTCGGTGTGCCGGAGCAGTCGGCGACGACGTGGCGCGGATCGAAGCCCGCCACGTTGAGGCCGGCTGCCGGGGGCTGCTCCTTGTAGCCGGGTGAGGCACGTACGGCGGCGATGATCTGCGGCTCCTGGGTCACCGCGTAGGTGGCGTGTCCCGCCACCTCGCACGCCCAGGCCGCGTCCGTACGGTCCTGGACCGTCTCCCGTGCCTTGCCGTTGGCGCCGCCCAGGCCGGGAAAGGCGAGACCCTCGACGCCGCACACCCTGCCGTCGGTGACCTCACGCGACACAGGGACCGCGGCAAGGGTGTCGGGCGGGGTCATCGGCCGGTCCCCCGCGCAGCCCGCCCGTTCTGCTGCTCTGTTCGCGACGTCGGTCAGGAGCCGGGACAGTTCGACCGGGTCCGAGCCTTCGGGGGCGTATCCCTCGATGATGGCGGGCCGGCTGTTCGTGCAGGAGGCGGGCAGCAGGACCCAGCCGTGGTTCTCGCCCACTCCGCCGGTGGCTCCGCCGGAGAAGAACGACACGGTTGCCGGGCTGGACCAGCGGCCCGCCGTGAAGGGGAAGTCGCCTCGCTCGCGCGTCCCCGAAATCCTCAGGCGTCCGGTTTCCGATCCGGGCAGGACGGACGAGCTCTCCACGGTGCAGCTGAAGTCGAGCGGGTCGCCGGGCCGGGTGTCCAGACCGTTCCGGTCGGAGATACGCCCGGCGCCGGGGAGGACGGCGTCCGCCGCGGCCGTGGACACCAGCCCTCCACACAGGTCCTTGCCTGCGAGCACATTGGTGTTCAGCCACACATGGGCGGCCGTGACCAGCACACCGAGCGCCAGGACCGGTGCGATCCACTGCCACCGGAGGGCCCGGCCGCCACTTCCTTGCGCCATTGCCTACTTCCTCGTGCGCAGTGCTGAGTACGCGTCCTCGCGCCCCGTGATGTAACTCTGCTTGGCCTCTCCCTTGGCGTGCTCGTGGGCGTCCGACCCGGCCACGTTGCGCTCGTTGCCCCAGGCGTCGAGCAGCGAGTTCGTGCCGGCGATACCGGCCGAGGTGTTGGTGCTGTCCTTGGCCCGGGCCACGTCCTCCGCCTCGGCCGACACGTCCTTGGAGTACTCGTAGGTCATGGCGTCGATCATGCGCTGTGCCGGGTCGCCGACGATCGGGATCTGGGTGACCAGGCCACCCGCGCCGTGGTACGTGTACCGCATGGTGTCGTTGAGATTACCGATCTTGGTGTCACGGTCGTCGAGCGTCATGTCGGAACCGATGGCGTTCATGGCGCCGTACACCTCGCCCACGTGGCGGGCCTTGTTGTCCCAGTCGCCGACGACGTTGCCCACCTGGCTCGCCGGGGCGTCCTTCGCCGTGAGCATGTACTCGGCCGCGTAGCGCTTCTCGTTCTCGTACAGCAGGTCGTAGATGAGGACGGGTTCGCCTTCGGGCGTCGTACCGTACGCCGCGTCGGACACGCCGCGCATGACGCGCAGCAGGCTGTGCTTGGAGTTGGTGATCGACGAGTCGTCGCCCTTCGCGGTGATCCCGTCGAGTCCCGTGGGGCTGCCGGGCGCGGTGCCGCTGAGGATCGCGTGGGTGTCGGCGGTGTAGTCGGACAGGGCGCGGCCGAGCGGGACCTTCACGTTCTCCGGGATCGTGTCGCCCTTGGAGTCCTTGTCCAGGACGCCGATGGTCTCCTGCATGACCCGGGCCTGCGCCTCGGTGTGGCCGTCGAAGGACGCCCCGCTGGAGTTGGGCTCCCGTCCGGTGGTCGCGGCTTCGAGCGCCAGACCGAGGCCGATGCGCGCGGTCGGGTCGTCGAAGGTCGAGACGTGATATCCGGTGACCGTGTTCCTCGGCCATTCCCGCGCGTCATCGCCACTGCCGAGCAGGTACTTGAGGTGGTCGTTGGAGACCTTGTCCCCGGCCGGGCCGTTGCCCTGCGAGTCGAAGAAGGCGGTGGCGGCGTCCGGGTTCTTGCTCATGATGCCGAGGAGGCCGTCGATCGGGTCGCTCTCGATTCCCTTGTGGCCGCCGCCCCACAGGGTGAAGATGCCCTCCTGCTTCTTCTCGGCGGCGATCAGGTCGTCACCCAGCTGGTACAGGAACTGGTCGTCGAACTTGGCGTCGGCATGCTGCATCATGCTGACGAACGACTGGTACCCGTACAGCGGTTGGGTATTGGGCCCGAAGTTCTTGGTGCCGGACTTGTCCAGACTCTCCGTCCACTCGCGGTAGAACTTCCCGTCCGGGCTGTTCATCCAGTCGTTGAACTTCTTCGACCCCGGGGGCATCTCGGAGGTCTTCCCCGGTACCTGGGTCGCGCCGGCCACCGTGTTGGCCAGGCCCTTTTCGAGGTCCTTGTGTTCCGGCTGGTTCAGCTTGTTGGAGAGCTTGATCGTCCCGTCGGTGCCGAGACCGGAGAGGAAGGTCTGGCTGAAGGCCTTGTTGTCGCTGTTGTCGCGGAAGGAACGGTTCAGCTCGGCGTAGTCGGCGGCGGAGACCTTGTCGCCGTTGTTGATGCGGGTGGCGATGTCCTCCGCGTTGCGTGCTTCGTAGACCTCGATGTCGCCCTGGGCGTCCGCGTTGAAGCCGGCCAGGGTCTGGTCGTTGCCCTTGCCGTGGCCGTCCTTGTTGCTGTCGACGACCACCGCTTCGAGGGCGATCTTGACGCCCTGATCGGCCTCCGACACCGCCTTCACCCGGTCGTCGATGTGCTGCTGCCACTTGGTGACGGCGTTGCGGACCATGGTCTCACCGTCTGGGTCGTGGCGGATCGCGCTGCGTTCCTGTGGGGTGAGCTTGGCGTAGTCGTAGGCGACATGCCCCTGCTCCGAGACGGTCATGCCCGCGGCTATCGCCTCGGCCCGTGCGCTTTCGACTCTCTTCTTGAGCTCGGTGAACTGGCCGTGGGCGTCACGCAGGAGGTCGGCGATGGCCTTGGCCTGGATCTGGGCGGCGGAGTACTCGTAGCGGGTTGCCGCGAAACTCGTATACGCCGTCCCGGCGCTTGCGCCCAGCCAACTGTGACCCATGGTGATCTTTTGGACGCTGTCGCCGTAGCGGGCTTCGACCTTCTTCAGCTCGCCGGCCATGGAGTCCCACTTGCCGGCGGCCGTCGTGAGCAGGCCCAGGTCCGTCGTCATCACTTCGTAGTACGTCAGCACCTGTACGTCCCCTAAAGACCGTTGAGCTTCGACTGCGAGCCGATCGGCCGGAACTGGTCACCCAGGCCGATGTCGTTGCGCATGAAAAGACCGGAGGCTCCACGCAGGGCGCCCTTCTCGGAAGCCAGCCGGCCCATCAGGGTCTTCACCTGCTGGTCCCAGGTGTCGGCCACCTTCTTCACGCCTGCGGCGGTGTCCCAGCCCTCGAAGCCCTTGACGGCCGTGTTCGTCGCCTCGTCGGCGTGCTCCGTGGCCTTCTTGGTGTTCGGCTCCAGCTCGGTCTCGATCGTGTTCGCCGCCGCGGCCTTCTCCGCCGGCGTCGACCCGAAGGTCCCACCGCCGGGAGCGAAGGGCGGCCCCGGCGGTGGCGCACCGTTCAACCGCATCTCCGCCTGCTGATCACCCGCGCCCGGGACCGACTCCGCCCGCGTCCGATCAAAATCCCCCGCCATGCCGTGACCTCCCCGTCGACTTCTCTTGATCATAGGCATGGCATATGCACATGAACCAGGGAGCGAGCGGGCTTCTGAATCGGCCTCCCTCGGCTCGGCCCTTCGAGACCCGTGAACGAAGGCGTCCATGGTCAGCTTCTTCTCGGCGGCTGGCAGTGTGACGGTGCAGGAGGTGCCGTCCTTGCAGGAGGTGTCGCCCGACACGCCGCCCGCCCAGGTGTTCCGCCCTGTACCCCCGCCCCGCCGCATGGGAACCTGGAGAGCCATAGCCCACCCCTCCCTGCCAGGAGACACCCCTATGACCCGCCGTTCCCGGACCGGGCCGGTCTCACCGCTCTTCGTCTTCGGCGCCGTACTGACGGCTGCCGGCGCGGCGATGTACATGCTCCCCGGCCCCGGTCTGGCGCTCCTCGCCCTCGGGGCCCTCGCCCTGGCAGCCGTGGCGGCGGTGTGGGTATCCGCCCGACAACGTTGATCACGAGGCCGGGGCATCGGCACCCTCACCACCGCGGCATCAAGCGCCCCGGCCAGGACTTCACCTACGCCACCGCCGAGACGGTGGTCGAGAAGCGCGACGTCATCATCGTCACCGGCCGGACCCGCGCCGTCGAGGCCTTCGCCGAGCTCAGCTGATCCGCTGCCTTGGGCCTGCCAGGAGGGCAGGGCATCTCCCGGCACCCGTCATGCTGGGCGCAGGGCGCGGAACGCCTCCTTGACCAAGGCGGGCAGGTCGAGGGCGCCGTCGCTTTCGACCCAGGCGGCCAGGGCGGTGGTCACGGCGGCGAGGGTCGCCGCCGCCACGACGCGGGTGGAGAGGTCGCTCTCGTCGGGGTTGCGTGATCGGAGCGCTTCGGCGAAGAGCCGCTGCGTGGCGTACTGGTTGTCCCAGGTGCGAGCGCGCAGGGCCGGCGTTTCGAGGATGAGCCGGGTGCGGACGAGCAGGGCGTCCTTGCCGGTGGCGTACACCGCCTCCAGCCCCTGGCTCAGGGCGTTCCGGAGAGCGGTGAGGCTGTCCTCGTGCGGCGGTCGCTCCTGGATGAGCCGGGCGATCAGCGGGTCGTAGTCGTCGGACTCGACGACCGCTTCCTTGGTGGGGAAGTGCCGGAAGAACGTCATGTGGGAGACCCCGGCCGCGGCGGAGATCTCCTCGACGGTGGTGTTCTGGTACCCCTGGGCCAGGAACAGGCGCAAGGCCTGCTCCTGGATCGTCCGGCGGGTCTGCGCCTTCTTCCGTTCACGCAGCCCCGGAGTCGGCGTGGGGGACGTACTCATGGGGTCTACCGCCTCCGGGCGTTCTCGATGCTCACTGCCTTGTGCCGATGTCGAGTATGCGGGCCAGCGCCTCGTGCAGGGCGGCCGGCGATGTTCCGCGCCAGGCCAGGTGGGCGTCGGGTCGTACCAGCATGGTGTGCCGACGGCTCTCCGGCACGGTGAGCGTGGTGACGCGGTCCGCGCCGAGGTGGCGGCGGGCGACCGCCTCGTGGTCGGCGGAGCCAGCTCCGGGCGTGAGCAGGGCCCAGCCCGCGCGAAGCTCCTCGTAGAGGCAGGTGGCGGTGCCGTCCCGGCGGATGCAGGCGCGGTCGGGTACGCGGTCGCCGGGCCACGGGGCGGAGCCGGGGAGGTGACGGCCGGACCCGAGCGGGCCCTGGCGGTAGGTGAGGGTCAGCTGGGAGGACTTCTCCCAGAGCCGGCGCTGCACAAGGGGCCGGTTCAGCAGGGGGACGAAGACGTGATCGCGCAAGGCCCGCTCCCATGCGGTCTGTCCGAGGACCATGCCGGTCATGGCGCTGGTGGATGCCAGTACCTCGCGGGCGATGGGCCTGCGTTCGGCCGCGTAGGTGTCGAGCAGGCCGTCACCGCAGCGGCCGGCGGCGACCAGGGCGAGCTTCCAGGCCAGGTTCTCGGCGTCACCCAGGCCGGTGTTCATTCCTTGGCCGCCGAAGGGGCTGTGGATGTGGGCGGCGTCGCCGGCGAGCAGGATCCGGCCCTGGCGGTAGGACGAGGCCAGGCGCCGGTGGATGCGGAACGTGGAGGTCCACAGGACCTCGCGCACGGCGCCGGCGGGAATGCCCGCCTCGCGCAGGAGCAGCTCCGCCAGCGCCGGCATCGGATCTGCGGCGGATCCGGCCGGCGCGGGCGCCATCAGCCGCCACACGTCCTCGCCCGGGAGCGGAAACGCCCCGAGCATCGTGTCTCCGTGCAGCCAGACCGCGACCGTGTCCCTGGGGATCGGCAGACGGGCCGTCACATCGGCGAGCAGGAATCGTTCGACGACAGGCGCACCCGGGAAGCCGATGCCGGCGGCCTTGCGTACGCGGCTGTGCGCACCGTCGCATCCCACCAGCCAGTCGGCCTGCTGCTCGCCATCGGCGAAGTGGAGGGCGACCCGGTCGGTGGTCTGGCGTACGTCCAACAGCTCGCGACTCCATTCGACCTCGACGCCGAGTCCGGCCAGGCGGTCTCGGAGCCGGGCCTCGACCTCGGCCTGGGACATCAGCAAGCCGGGCCTGGCCACCAGTTTCGTGGGCTGCCCCACAGCGAGCCGTGCCAAGGGCCGGCCGTCGACGTACGTGACGACGTGCGCGATCCGCACCGACCGCTCGGGCAGGTCGCCGAGCGCCCCGAGGCGGTCGAGGACCTCCGCCCCGCGAGGCTGCAGACCCAGGGCCCGCGACGTCACCGCCGGCCCAGGCGCCTTGTCCAGCACCCGGACGAAGACTCCCGCCGCGCGCAGTCCGCAGGCCGCGGCCAGTCCCGTCGGCCCGGCCCCGACGATCACGACCGTCGTTGAGGGCATGACCCACCGCCTTTCGTTAGTGACTAACTTACGTTAGTCACTAACATTGCTCCACACTACCCGACACCACGTCGGCGGCGTCAAAGGGGCGTAAAGATTGCCGATCACCGGCAATGTGGACGGGCCTACATGAAGGGCAGGATGGGCTGAGGCCGGAGGGGGTGCGAACCCTGTGCCGGAGACCGGAAACCGGTATTCCCGATGGGGGTGCCCGGCCGTGACGCCGTGGGAGGGGTGACGCGTGGACGAGTTCATCGCTGCCGCACTCGGTTTCCCCACCGTGCTGTTCACCGCGGCCCTCGTTGTCGCCCTCGGGTTCTGGCTGCTGGTGCTGTGCGGGGCCGCGGATCACGACGGCTTCGACACCGATGCCGGTGGCGGCGCCCTGGGTATCGGCGGTGTGCCCGTCACGGCGTCCGCCTCGCTCCTGGTCGCCGTGGCCTGGTTCACGAGCCTCTGCGGGGCGGTGCTTCTTGCCCGGACGGGGTGGCCTGGCACCTTGGTCCATGTCCTCGGCGCTGTCCTGATGTTCGCTTCGCTGTTCTTGTCGTGGCGCGTGACGCGCGTGCTCGTACGGCCACTGACCAAACTCTTCCCCGACGAACCCGGGCCGTCCCGGCTGGACTTCGTCGGCCTGACCTGCGTCATCCGCACGGGGCGGGTGGACGCGGGCTTCGGCCAGGCCGAGGTCGCGGCCGAGGACGGCTCCACGGCGCTCGTCCAGGTCCGCCAGCACGGCAGTGATCCGCTGGTGCTCGGCAGTACCGCGCTGCTCTACGCGTACGACGACGCAGGCGAGTTCTTCTGGGTCGCGCCCTTCAGTGCTCTCGATGGGCTGCTCGACCCGCGCGGCTGATCAGCCGCTCCTTCCAGCCCTCCGGGCTTCTCAGATTCGACTTCTCACGTGGGGACTCCTCATGGATGCCATCTCATTGGGCTTCGGCACGCTCGTCATCGTCGTTCTCGTCCTCGCGGTCGCCGCACTGCTCGTCGTGACCCGGCTCTTCCGCAAGGTCGAACAGGGCAAGGCGCTGATCGTCTCCAAGATGCGGAAGGTCGACGTCACCTTCACCGGCCAGGTCGTGCTGCCCGTGCTGCACAAGGCCGAGGTCATGGACATCTCGGTGAAGACCATCGAGATCTCCCGGACCGGCCGCGACGGGCTCATCTGCAAGGACAACATCCGCGCAGACATCCGCATCTCGTTCTTCGTCCGCGTCAACAAGACCGTCGAGGACGTCATCAAGGTCGCCCAGGCCATCGGCACTCAGCGGGCCTCGGACAAGGAGACCCTGCAGGAGCTGTTCAACGCCAAGTTCTCCGAGGCGCTCAAGACCGTCGGCAAGCAGCTCGACTTCACCGACCTCTACACGATGCGCAACGAACTGCGCGACCGGATCATCCACGTCATCGGCACCGATCTGAACGGCTACAGCCTGGAGGATGCGGCGATCGACTACCTGGAGCAGACCCCGCTCTCCCAGCTGGACGCCGGCAACATCCTGGACGCCCAGGGCATCCGGAAGATCACCGAACTGACAGCGGTCGAGAGCGTCCGCACCAACGAGTTCCGCCAGCACGAGCAGAAGGAGCTCACCCGGCAGAACGTGGACGCCCGGGAAGCGATCCTGGAGCTTGAGCGCCGCCAGGCGGACGCCGAGAGCAAGCAGCGCCGTGAGATCGAGACCGTCCGGGCAAGGGAGGAGGCGGAAACCGCCCGGGTGGTGGAGGAGGAGCGGCTGCGGGCGCAGAGCGCCTTCCTGAAGACGGAGGAGCAGCTCGGCATCCAGCGCGAGAACCAGGCCCGTGAGGTGGCCGTCGCACAGAAGAACCGCGAGCGGGTCATCGCCGTCGAGAACGAGCGGATCGAGAAGGACCGCCTGCTGGAGGTCATCGCGCGGGAGCGGGAGACCCAGCTGACACGGATCGCCGCCGACAAGGAGGTCGAGACCGAGAAGCGGGACATCGCCGAGGTTGTGCGCGAGCGCGTCGCGGTGGACCGTACGGTCGCCGAGCAGGAGGAGTCCATCAAGCGGCTGCGCGCCGTCGAGGAGGCCGAGCGCGACCGGCAGACCATCGTCATCGCGGCCGAGGCGCAGGCACAGGAGCGGCTGGTCAAGGACATCAAGGCCGCGGAGGCCGCAGAGCAAGCGGCGGTGCACCGGGCGGCGGAGGAGCTCACCCTCGCGGAGGCCCGGAACAAGACCGCCGACCTGGACGCCCGCGCCAAGATCCGCCTTGCCGAGGGCATCCAGGCCGAGGCCGCCGCCGAGGGCCTGGCGGCCGTCGCCGTACGGGAGAAGGAGGCGGACGCGATCGAGAAGGCCGGCCGCGCGGAGGCCGGGGCCACGACGGCGCGGCTGAAGGCGGAGGCGGACGGTGCCCGCGAGATGGCGCTGGCCGAGGCGGTCGCCATCGGCGAGAAGCTGAAGGCGGAGGCCGAGGGCCTGACCGAGAAGGCGGCGGCCATGGCCGCCCTCGACGAGGCCTCGCGCGGGCACGAGGAGTACCGACTGCGGCTGGAGGCGGAGAAGGAGATCCGGCTCGCCGGGCTGGATGCGCAGCGGCAGGTGGCGGAGGCTCAGGCCACCGTGCTGGCGACGGGGCTGGAGAGCGCCGACATCAGCATCATCGGCGGCGAGTCCGCGTTCTTCGACCGGATCGTCGGGGCGATGTCGATGGGCCGGGCGGTGGACGGGTTCATGGAGAACTCGCAGACCGCGCAGGCGCTGGCCGGGCCCTGGCTGGACGGCTCCGGCTCCTTCACCGAGGACCTCACGAAGGTGCTGGGCTCGGTGTCGACCTCCGACGTGCAGAACCTGACGGTCTCGGCCCTGCTCATGAAGCTCATGCCGACCGGATCAGGGCAGCTGGACGAACTGATGGCCAAGGCACGTCAGCTGGGGCTGGCCGACCTGCCGGTATCCGCACTCGCCGGGCAGAAGGGCGCCGTCCTCAACGGCACCGCCAAGAGCTGACCGCCACGGGGGTGCGGTCAACGGTTGCGGAGCCGCCGAGGAGGGGATGGCGGCTCCGCAACCGCACACCATCTTGTACACGAGGGAGCTGGAGCACATGACCACGGCCACGGCGATGGACGCGGGGACGTACGAGGTGCTGCGCGACCGGCTCGCGACGCAGGCCCGCGAGCTGGCCCGGCGCACCGAGGGCCTCAACACCGCCCGGATCGCTGAATTCGGCGCTGCCGGGCTCACCCTCACGGGCTCCGAGCGCCTGAGCACCGAGGACAACCGGACACCGCGCGACATCGTCGCCGTCGGCGAGCTGCTGCTCTTCGGTTACAACGGCTCCTCCGGCCAGGGGCCCGAGAAGTCCGTCGGGGACGTACTGGCCCTGTACGACCGTGACCTGAACCCGCTCCCCGACAGCGCGGCGCCCGGCCTCCTCGACGCCCCCGGCTTCATCCGGGAGTTCGGCGCGCTGCACCGCTACTACCAGGGTGCGAGGCTGCTCCAGCTCCGCCGCGTCGACGGCAAGCTGCTCGCCGTCTTCCAGACCGGAGAGCAGGCCGAGGACATCCGCGTCCTGCGCTGGTCCCTCACCCCGGGCGGCGAGGCACGGTTCCTGGACGCCCAGGGCGAGCGCGACCACGTGTTCCCGCCCACCCACGACGTCGAGTGGCGGGAGACCACCCGGGACGACCACGTCCTGGGCCGCCACCCGCACACCTCCATCGACGGGCGGCTCTTCGTCTCGACGGTCGGCGGCGCGCTCACCGTCAAGACCGAGAACGACACCGAGACCGGCGAGGGCATCCACCGCGAGCCGGTGGACGAGCCGCTCCAGTCGCTCGCGGACGCGGAGGTGGCGTTCGCCACCGTGGGCACGCTGATCCTGCTCCGGATCCGCCCGTACAAGGAGGAGACCCGGCGGCACCTGGTCTTCAACACCGTCACGAACTCGGTCGTCCGCCTCGACGGCGTCGGCCAGTCCTGCCGCCGGCTGCCGGACGACGAGGGCATCGTCTTCCCCGGCGGCTACTGCCTCGCCTCCGGCCTGGTGAAGACCTTCGACACGGACACGGCGGACCTGGAATTCGAGCGGGCCGTGCATTCCCCCAATGGCGAGGACGTGCTCTTCGCGTTCCACGCCCGCGCCGAGGGACGCGGCCTGCTGCTGCCCTACAACCTGATCCGCAAAGACGTCGCCACCCCGATCGGCTGCCACGGCCACGCCCTCTTCGACGACGGAACCCTCGTTGTCCTGCGTGCCCACGCCGCCGAGCCCGCCCGTATGCACCCCGTGCAGATCTGGCACACCCCCTACACCTCCGACACTCACCCCACCTCCTCGGGCGACGGACCGCTCGCCCGGATCGGCAACGCCGACCTGGTCCGGGGCATCGCCGACTGCCTGTCCATCGCCCGGCAGGCCGCCGAGACCGCAGCCGCGCCCACCGGGACGGTGTACGAGACGCTGCTCGCTGCCTGCGTCCGGGCGGCCGACCGGTTCCCCTGGCTCGGTGACGCGGAGACCGGGGATCTGTACGGCCCCCTGGAAGAGGTCCGGTCCACCGCCGCGCAGGTACTGGAGGAGTTCGAGGGCGTCCAGGTCCTCACCCGACAGGCTGCCGACGCCCTCGCGGAAGCCGCTCAGTCGATCGCCCGGCTGGTCCGCCGAATCCGCGGCGAGGCCCCGGCCACCGCCGAGGAGTGGATCGAGCGCATCACCGAGCTGCGCCGGGCGCAGGGCCATTTGGTCACCTTGAAGGAGATGCGGTACGCGGATACCGAAGGCATCGAGTCCCTGGCGGCGAACGTGGAGGGCGACATCGCCTCCGCGGCCCAGCGCGCCGTGGCCTTCCTGCACCGCGAGGACGCCTTCACCGCCTATCGCGCCGAGGCCGAGCAGCTCACCGCCGACGCCGAGGCGATCGCCACCGTCGCTGAGGCCGCCCCCGTGGAGGAGCGGTTGGAGGAGCGGACCTTCGGCCTCCAGACCCTCGCCGAGGTCGTCGCGAGCCTGGACGTCGGTGACGCGACCGTACGCACCACCATCCTGGAGCGGATCGCCGAGGTCCTCGGGTCCGTGAACCGGGCCCGCGCCACCCTCGCCGCCCGCCGCGGCGAGCTCCTCGACCGGGAAGGGCGGGCCGAGTTCGCGGCCGAGTCCGCGCTGCTGGGCCAGTCCGTCACCGGCGCGCTGGCCGCGGCCACCACGCCCGAGGACTGCGAAACCCAGCTCGCCCGCCTCCTGCTCCGGCTGGAGAACCTGGAGTCGCGCTTCGCCGAGCACGACGGCTTCCTCGCCCAGATCGCGGAGAAGCGGACCGAGGTCCACGACGCCTTCTCGGCACGCCGCCAGACCCTCCAGGACGCCCGCGCCCGGCGCGCCGAGGCCCTGGCCGACTCCGCGCGCCGAGTGCTGGAGACCGTCACCCGCAGGGCGTCGGCCCTGGAGGGCCTCGACGAGGTCAACACGTACTTCGCCTCCGACCCGATGGCGGCCAAGGTCCGGCGCACGGCGGACGAGCTGCGCGCATTGGGCGACCAGGTACGGGCGGAGGAACTGGACGGCCGCCTGTTGGCCGCCCGGCAGGAAGCCGGACGTGCACTGCGTGACCGCAGCGAGCTGTTCGAAGCCGACGGCAGGACGATCCGTCTGGGCCGCCACCGCTTCGCCGTCGCCAGCCAGGCCCCCGAGCTGACACTCGTACCGCACCCGGACGGCCTGGCATTCGCTCTGACCGGCACCGACTACCGCCGCCCCGTCACCGACCCGGAGTTCGCCGCAAGCCGGCCTTACTGGGCCCGGACACTGCCCTCCGAGTCGCCCGAGGTGTACCGCGCCGAGTACCTGGCCGCACGGCTGCTGGCCGAGCACGGAGCCGAGACGCTCACCGACGCCGACCTGGAGGCGCTCGTACAGCGTGCCGCCGAAGCCGCGTACGACGAGGGATACGAACGCGGAGTCCACGACCACGACGCAACTGCGATCCTGCGCGTGCTGCTGCGGCTGCACGAGAGCGCCGGGCTGCTGCGCTACCCGCCGCACGAAAGGGCCACGGCCGCGCTGCACTGGGCCCACGGCACGACGGAGCAGGAGCGTGACTCCTTCACCCGCCGTGCCGTGTCCCTCGCCCGGGCCCGCGACACGTTCGGACTCGCGCCCGCCATCAGCGCTCTCCAGGATGAACTGGCCCAAGCGATCAACTTGTTCACGACCGGCGCTGCCGACCCGGCACGCGCCGCCGAGTACCTCTTCGAAGAGCTGACGTCGACACCGATCGGATTCGCGGTATCCACCGCCGCCCGCACTCTCCTGGACAAGTTCCGGCGCAGCGTGGGCACCTCACCGTACGACGAGGACCTCGCGGCCCTCCCGGACATGACGGCACGGCGGCAGCTCGTCGAGGGCTGGCTCACCTCCTACGCAGCCGCATCCGGCGAGGACATCGACGAAGGCGACATCGCCGAGGCCACCGCCGTCGAACTGTGCCCCGCACTGGACCGCTACGAGGCCAGCGGCAACACCACGGCCACCGTCTCCGGTCTGCTCGGCGCCCACCCGCGCATCAGGGAACGCTCCCTCGTCCTGCGCCTGGACGACTTCCTCGCCCGCACCGCGGACTTCGCCGAATACGACGTCCCGGGCTTCCGCGCCTACCAGCGGCAGCGCAGCGCCCTCGCCACGACCGAGCGCGAGCAGCTGCGGATCGACGACTACCGGCCCCGGGTCATGTCCTCCTTCGTCCGCAACCGCCTGGTCGACGAGGTCTACCTCCCCCTCATCGGTGACAACCTCGCCAGACAATTGGGGGCGGCCGGGGACGCGAAGCGTACCGACAGCAGCGGTCTGCTGCTGCTCCTGTCGCCGCCCGGCTACGGCAAGACGACGCTCGTGGAGTACGTCGCCGAACGGCTCGGCCTGCTCTTCGTCAAGATCGACGGCCCCTCCCTCGGGCACGACACCACTTCGCTCGACCCGGAGGCTGCCCCGAACACCACCGCGCGCCGAGAACTGGAGAAGATCGCCTTCGCCCTGGAGGCGGGCAACAACGTCCTGCTCTACCTGGACGACATCCAGCACACCTCACCGGAACTGCTCCAGAAGTTCATCCCCCTGTGCGACACGACCCGCACACTGGGCGGCCACGACCTGCGCGGCAAACGCTTCGCCGTCTGCATGGCCGGCAACCCGTACACCGAATCCGGGCAGCGCTTCCGCGTCCCCGACATGCTCGCCAACCGCGCCGACGTGTGGAACCTCGGCGACGTGCTGACCGGCAAGGAGGGTGCCTTCGCCCTGAGCTTCGTCGAGAACGCCCTCACCTCGAACGCGGTCCTCGCCCCGCTGGCCGGACGCGACCGCGCCGACCTGGAGCTCCTCGTACGGCTGGCCGCCGGCGACCCCACTGCCCGCCAGGACCGCCTCACCCACCCGTATCCGCCGGCGGAACTGGACCGGATCCTCGCCGTACTGCGCCACCTCCTCACCGCTCGGGAGACGGTCCTCGCCGTGAACGACGCCTACATCGCCTCGGCGGCCCAGAGCGAGGCGAGCCGCACCGAACCGCCCTTCCAGCTCCAGGGCTCCTACCGCAACATGAACAAGATCGCGGCCCGCATCTCGCCTGCCATGAACGACGCCGAGCTGACAGCCGTGATCGAGGACCACTACACGTCAGAGGCCCAGACCCTCACCACCGGAGCCGAGGCCAACCTCCTCAAGCTGGGCGTACTGCGCAGCACTCTCACCCCGCAACAGGCAGCCCGCTGGACCGAGATCACCACCTCCCACGTCCGCGCCCAAGCCCTCGGCACCGCCGACGACGACCCGCTCAGCCGGGCGGTCGCCGCCCTCGGCCTGCTCGCCGACCGTGTGGCCGCCGTGGAGAGCGCCATCACCCGCGCCACGGACCCCCGCCACCGGTCCGCCCGCCCGGTCGGGCGGCATGCAGCCCGGGACGAGTAGGGGACGGCAAGCCGAGAGGGCGCGTCGTCCTATTCTTCCCGGATTGCCGGGTTCAGCCTGGTTCATAAGCCGGCCCAGCATGCCCTCGATGGCCCACCGGGGTGCGGGGTCCACGACCAGCCCGTCGGGCACCGGTCTTGTTCCCGCACATGAACCTGGCATGGGCCGCGCGGCGGCAGCGGCACCTGCTGGCCATCGCCCGGGCTCTCGCCGAGCCCGCCCACAGCGCCTTGTGAATCGCTTTCGCCTGCCTCCGCTCTCCGGGGTCTAACCCGACGGGTCGCGGGTAGTCGCGGGGAGTGAAGGGTCTCGAACGATACGAGGGGTGGGGTCGACGGCGCACGGCCCGGGTAGCCGGAGGCGGCTGACCTGCCCCCACCATCGGAGAACCCAGGAGGACGAGCCATGAACACACAGCTGATCGGCATCCTGGCAGGGGTCGAGCAGCATCCTGAGGCGCTCCGGCACCGAGTGCCGTCCACGACGGTGGAAACAGCGGGCGACCTCAGTTCGACCCTCGTCTTCCCGGTCCCGCTGGGAGTCCTCCGGCTCTCCGACGCCCTGCCCCCCGCCGACCGCCGCGTCACCCTACGCACGAGGCGGAGCGGACACCGCCGATGAGCGGCTGGCGCCCGCTGCCCCCGGCCGGGCGAGAACCGCCGATCGAGGACCACGGGCTCATCGGCGACGGGAGCACCTGCGCCCTGGTCGGCCGGGACGGGTCGATCGCCTTCCTGTGCGTGCCGCGGTTCGACTCGCCGCCCTTGCTGTGCCCCTTGTTGGACCCGGACCGTGGCGGCGGCTTCCGGCTGGCGGTCGCCGGCGCCACCCACAGCCGGCAGCGCTACTTGACGGGCACAGGTGTCCTGGTCACGGAGATCAGATCGCCCGACGGGACCGTCGAGATCACGGACGGCATGGTTCTGAAGCACGGCGCGGTGCTGGAGGAGGATTCCCCTGCCGGCACGGGCACCCTGATCCGTCTCGTACGAGTCCTTCACGGCCGACCGAACGTCTCCGTGTACTTCGAGCCACGGGGCGGGGCAGCGGTGACCGGCTCGGCCGGTGAGCTGCGGCTGCGGTGTCCTCAGCAGGGGTTGGACGCCGTTCTGCGCTGCTCCCGCCCGCTGCCTCGCCAGCACGGAGTTCGCCTTGGGGAAGGAGAGCGTCTGTGGGTCGCACTCCAGTGGCGGCCGGGGGCGCGTGCACCAGGGGACGAGGCCGGCGACCCGCTCGCCGAGACGGTCCGGCTTTGGCGGGCCTGGTCAGGCCACCTCGTCCAGGACGTGCCCCATCGGCAACTCGTCCACCGATCGGCCATCACCCTGAAGCTGCTGGACCACTTCGCGAACGGCGCCATCGTGGCCTCCGCGACGTCCTCGCTGCCCGAGAGGATCGGGGGTGACCGCAACTGGGACTACCGGTACTCCTGGGTCCGGGACGCGGCCTACACGGTCTTCGCTCTGCGCAGGATCGGGCTGCCCATGGAAGCCGGCGGCTTCCTGACCTGGGTCCTGGATGCCGTACACGCCTCCGGGGGGCCACGCGTCGTCTACGACATCGACGGGCGTCCCGCACCCCGGGAGGTCATCGACCCCGAGCTGGCGGGCTACCGCGGATCAGCCCCGGTGCGCTGGGGCAACGACGCCGCCCGCCAGAGCCAGCACGACGTCTACGGGGAGGTCCTGGACTGCGCCTTCCAGTGGGCGGCCACGGGCGGGGCCATCGATCCCGGTTTGTGGGACCGGCTGACCTCGCTCGCGGAGGCCGCACGCACCGCATGGGCCAGGCCCGACCACGGCATCTGGGAGGTCCGGTCGTCACCACGGCCGTTCACCTATTCGGCGGCCATGTGCCAGGTGGCTCTGGACCGTGCCGCACGCCTGTCCCGCCGGCTGGGACTTCCCGGCGACGCTGAAGGGTGGGAGGGGGACGCCCGGGCCATCACCCGCCACATCCTGGAGACCGCCTGGGATCCGGCGCAGCGGGCCCTCACCGAACACCTTGCCCCGGGCGGGGGTCTTGACGCCTCGCTGCTCGCGCTGCCCCTACGGCGCGTCCTGCCCGCCGACCACCCGATGATGGTGGCGACGTGCCGGGCGGTCGCCGAGCGGTTGGACGCGGGCGGCGGGCTCCTCTACCGCTATCTGCCCGAGGAATCCCCGGACGGAGTGGGAGGACCGGAAGGCGCCTTTCTCCTGTGTTCCTTCTGGCTGGCGGACAACCTCGTCGGACAGGGCCGCGTCGGGGAGGCCGTGGAACTGTTCGACCGGCTGTGCACGTACTCGAACGAACTGGGCCTCCTGCCGGAGCAACTGGCGCCTGGCGACGGGACGTTCCTCGGGAACTTCCCGCAAGGCCTCAGTCACGTGGGGCTCATATCCTCGGCGGTACTCATCGCACGTACGGCGCACGGTCTCATTCCCGAACTGTCCACTCATGCCTGGTTCCCGTGACGGGCTGGCAACGGTCCGTTCACAGCTCGGCAGGGCAGGCCCCGAGGTTGCGGCCAGGGGCGCCGTCGGGCGCGGAAGTGACGCCACGCGTGAAACGTCGTGGCAGAAAAGGCACTACCGCCTCCCGCCCTCCCCCTCCCCTCCACCGCCATGACGTCAGGGCGGGACGCACGGCGCTGAACACGTCGTCGACCAGATCAGCACGTCCTCAGCGCCGCGCTTTCCACCCAGGCGCGAGTGCCGTCGCCACCGCGCCGAAGCCGGCGGCCCGGCGGCGCAGCGGCAGGTGGGAGGCCGGCCGCCATGGCACCGTCATGACCAGCCGACTGAGATCACCGTGGCGCGTGGGGTGGCACAGGGTCTGGAACACGTCCCGCAGGACGACCGACACGAGGGCCGCGCCCGCGAAATTCATCCGGATCAATCCCCGCAATCGCCTCCTCAGCCCACGACGGGGAGCCCTCACGGGCGATCACCCCTCACATGCCGTGTTCGCTCAGGAAAACCTCAGATCCGGATAACGATCGCATCACCGGCCCTGGGATTCGAGCCCCCGAATCCCCCGACAGTGATCTGCATCACTAAAGATTCCGTAAAGGGCGTGCTATGAATGCGCCACTCCGCTTCGGCACCACCCCTCGCCGGACCACGGAGTGCCGGCTCGCACCGGCTTTGCACGGCCAGGGAGGGCCACGGTCCGAGTCCGCGGACCGGGACGCCCAGGGTCGCCGATCGGACATCGGCGTTTGCTCAAAGCCCGCATTCATACCGTCGCACCGCACTGCGCCGGTTCTGCGCATCGAGGTAAAGCCAGATGTCACTCGACACCATCACCAACTCCGTGGACGAAGCCGTCAGCGGATTCTTCGAGCCCATCGCCAAGTGGCTCGGGGACGTCGTCTTCTACTCCGTCCCGGTGGGCGGTACTCAGATCCCGCTGATCGTCGCCTGGCTGGTCGTCGCCGGCCTCGTCTTCTCCGGCTGGTTCGGGCTGGTCCAGATACGCAAGTTCCGCCTCGCGGTGGACGTCGTGCGCGGCAAGTACGACGAGAAGGGCTCGGCCGGCGAGGTCAACCACTTCCAGGCGCTGACGGCCGCCGTCTCCGGCACGGTCGGTCTGGGCAACATCGCCGGTGTCGCCGTCGCCGTCTCCATCGGCGGCCCGGGCGCGACGTTCTGGATGATCCTCTGCGGTCTGCTGGGCATGGCGACGAAGTTCGTCGAGGTGACCCTGGGCGTGAAGTACCGAGAGGTGCACGCCGACGGAACCGTCTCCGGCGGCCCGATGCACTACCTGCCCAAGGGCCTGGCCGAGCGCTTCGGCGCCCGGGGCAAGACCCTCGGCAAGGTCCTGGCGGTCCTCGCCTCCGCCATGATCCTCTTCTTCGGCCTGTTCGGCGGCAACCTCTTCCAGGTCAACCAGTCCTACGCCCAGCTGGTCTCCGTCACCGGCGGCGAGGACGGCCTGGTCGGCTCCTCGGCCGGCGCCCTGTTCTTCGGCATCCTGATCGCCGCGATCGTCGGCATCGTGCTCCTCGGCGGCATCCGCTCCATCGCCTCGGTCACCAGCAGGCTGGTCCCCGCGATGGCGGGCATCTACATCGCCGCGTGCCTGGTCGTCATCCTGGTCAACGTCTCCGCGGTTCCCGCGGCGATCTCCACGATCTTCGAGGGTGCCTTCAACCCGCAGGGTGTCGCCGGTGGTGTTCTCGGCGCTCTGATCATCGGCTTCAAGCGGGCCGCGTTCTCCAACGAGGCCGGTCTCGGCTCCGCGCCGATCGCGCACTCCGCGGTCAAGACCAAGCACCCCGCCAGCGAGGGTCTGGTCGCCCTGCTGGAGCCGTTCATCGACACGGTCGTCATCTGCACCATGACCGCGCTGACGATCGTGATCGCGAACCCCGCCAGCTGGGCCGAGGCGCGCGCCGGTGAGTCCATCGGCGGCGTCACGATCACCTCCGACGCCTTCGGCACGGTCCTGCCCTGGTTCCCGTACATCCTCACCATCGCAGTGATGCTGTTCGCCATCTCCACCGTGCTGACCTGGGGCTACTACGGCCTCAAGGCCTGGTCCCACCTCTTCGGCCGCAGCAAGACCAGCGAGACGATCTACAAGGTGCTCTACACCCTGTTCGCCGTCGCCGGCTCCCTGCTCACGCTCCAGACCCTGATCGACATGGCCGACGCGGTGCTCTTCATGCTCGCCGTCATCAACATCATCGGCCTGTACCTGCTGGCGCCCGTGGTCAAGCGGGAGCTGAACACCTTCCTCGACTTCGTCCGCCGCCGCGACGCCGGCCAGGACACCGAAGCCGACGAGGACGAAGACCAGGAGCCGGTGAAGACCACCGTCTGACCGCCCCCGCGGCCCGGCTCCTCCGAGAGGGTCCGTACACACCTTGCGCCTTGGTGTGTACGGGCCCTCTCCCTTTACGTTTCAGCAGGTGAGAACCCATCTGGTGGGATCCGGGGATCGCCGATAGGGTGTAAAGAACGCGTCAATGAACTCGTCTTTCCTCACGAGTGGCGCGGGGTGTGCCGGGAAGTCTGGTCGGCGTCCTTGGGGCCGTGTGCCCATTTCCTGCCGACGCCCCGGAGGTACCCCCGCCATGACCGCACCGCGCCAGCGCACCCTGTTCGGGCTTCTGCCCTGGCCCGAGCGTCAAGCCGTCGCAGAAGCCCTGCGCACCGAGACCATCGGCGGCATGGTGCTGCTGGCCGCCGCAATGGTGGCGCTGGTCTGGTCGAACACCCCCTGGAGCGAGGCGTACGAGCAGATACGCGACTTCCACTTCGGCATACCCGCGCTCGGCCTGGACCTCTCCGTAGGGCACTGGACCGCCGACGGGCTCCTCGCCGTCTTCTTCCTCGTGGCCGGCATCGAACTCAAGCGTGAACTCGTCGTCGGCGAGCTGCGCACCCCCGCCACCGCCGCCCTCCCCGTCATCGCAGCGCTCTGCGGCATGGCCGTACCCGCCGCGCTGTACGCCGCAACTGCCGCGGCCGGAGGTGGCAGCCTGGACGGCTGGGCCGTCCCCATGGCCACCGACATCGCCTTCGCGCTGGCCGTCCTCGCGGTCATCTCCACTCACCTGCCCGCCGCCCTGCGGGCCTTCCTGCTCACCCTGGCCGTCGTCGACGACCTCGGCGCCATCCTGATCATCGCGGTCTTCTTCACCTCCGACCTGAACCTCTGGGCGCTCGGCGGGGCCTTCGCCGGACTGGTCGTCTTCTACCTCCTCCAGCGCTTCCGGGTCCGCGGCTGGTGGTGGTACGTACCGCTCGGCATCACGATCTGGGCCCTGATGTACAACAGCGGCATCCACGCCACCGTCGCCGGCGTCGCCATGGGCCTGATCCTGCGCACCACCCGTGACAAGGGCGAGGCCGCCTCTCCGGGAGCCCGCGTCTCGCACCTGGTGCACCCGTTCTCCGCAGGCGTCGCCGTGCCGCTCTTCGCTCTCTTCGCGGCCGGTGTCAGCCTCTCCGGGGATGCGCTGGCCGAGGTGTTCACCGGCCCCGAACCACTCGGCGTCGTCATCGGCCTCGTCGCCGGCAAGATCCTCGGCATCTTCCTCGGCACCTACCTCGCCGCCCGCTTCACCCGCGCCCAGCTCAACCCCGACCTCGCCTGGGCCGACGTCCTCGGCCTCTCCGTCCTGGCCGGCATCGGCTTCACCGTCGCCCTCCTCATCGGAGAACTGGCCTTCCCGGGCGCCGAAGTCGGCGAGCACGTCAAGGCCGCCGTCCTCATCGCCTCCCTCACCGCGGCCGTGCTCGCCGCTGTCCTGCTCCGGCGCCGGAACAAGATCTACCGGCGCCTGTACGAGGAAGAAACCCTCGACGCCGACGCCGACGGCATCCCCGACATCTACCAGCGCACCCCTGCGACCGGCGACAACGACTGATACGAAGGCGAGGGTCGGCGTACGCCCGCCCCCGGACTGAGCCTCGCGCGGCCGTGGGCGTCAGACGGTTTCGGCTGCCGTGAGAAGGCGTTCAAGCAGCTGCGTTGCCGTGATCACCCCGCGCAGCCGGCGTCGGCCTGGCCCGTGCTGGATCACGGCGACGAACGGGCTGCGCGTACTACCATGCCCGTCGCACCGAGGTACAACCACCGCCGTGGCACGTTCCCGTCCTGCTCGCCGACCGCGTCACCGGTCACCGTCCGGGGTCGAAGAGCACGGCCGCGGCGCGGCCGGGCGGTCGTCTGTCGTCCACGTCGGCCGATTGCGACGTCCCCTGGAGGGCAGCGGTGAGGAACAAGCCCAGCACGGAGACGACGAGGAAGATGATCCCGGCCACCACCCGCCAGTCACGACGCCGCCTGCTGTCGGGAGGGTCCCTGTCCTTGGCCGGACCGTCGGCGAACTGTTGGTTGAGCGCGTCCATCAGCGCGGCGAGGCCAGAGTCTTCCTCGGCCAGTCCTCGTTCGATCTCGGCGAGGATGCGCCGGTCATCCATCGGATGAGTCATACCGATCACCGCAATCGCTCGGACGGAGCCGGGGCACCCTCGCCCGTCACCGACGTACGGCGATTCCTACAGCGCGGCACCCGCTCCACCCATGCTGATTTTCCCACCAGACAGACGAACATTCCCCTCGAGAGCGTTCACGGGGGATCCCCCTGGAAGGGGCGTCGGGCAGTGCGCCTGCGGGCGGGAGGAGGGAGATCCGGCCCGCCCGCAGGGCATCCGGTGTGTCAGACGCCGACACCGAAGTCGGCGACGATGCCGGAGAGGCCGGAGGCGTAGCCCTGGCCGACCGCACGGAACTTCCACTCCGCACCGCTGCGGTACAGCTCGCCGAAGAGCATGGCGGTCTCGGTAGCGGCATCCTCGGAGAGGTCGTAGCGGGCGAGTTCGGCGCCACCGTCCTGGTTGACGACGCGGATGAAGGCGCCGCGCACCTGCCCGAAACTGTGGCCGCGGCTTTCGGCGTCGTGGATGGAGACGGGGAAGACGATCTTCGCGACGTCGGCGGGGACGGTGGCGAGGTTGACCTTGATGACCTCGTCGTCACCCTCGCCCTCGCCGGTGAGGTTGTCGCCGGTGTGCTCGACCGAGCCGTCAGGGCTCTTGAGGTTGTTGTAGAAGACGAAGTGCTGGTCGGAGGTGACCTTGCCGGACTCGCCGACCAGGATGGCGCTGGCGTCGAGGTCGTAGTCGGTGCCGGTGGTCGTGCGGACATCCCAGCCGAGGCCGACCAGGACGGCACTCAGGCCCGGGGCTTCCTTGCTCAGCGAGACGTTGCCGCCCTTGGACAGGCTCACACCCATGTCGCATCTCTTTCCCGTTGCGCGGGAGCCGGACAGAGACGTCTGGCTCTCCGAGTGGCAGAATCTGCAATCTACATCACTGTAGAAGTATCGGAGTCTGGCTCCCGCGCGGGGCGTCGGGTTTCGCGCGGCGACGCCTGGGGCGGCACTCGGCCGGTTGCGGGGGCCTGGCTGATTTCGCCCGCACGTGAGGGATCTCAGCATGAGGTGAACAGCAGCCGATGGGAAGATCGCAGGGTCGGTACGATGAACCGCCCCCGCCGCAGCGGCCGGGGACTGGGCGGCGGGAGGTTGACGGCATGACGGTCCAGAACAAGGGCGGCGCCGAACATTCCCGCAGGCGAGGCCAGGGTGAGCTGGAGACCCAGGTGCTGGCCGCACTCTGCCGGGCGCCAGGCCCGGCCACGGCCGGCTGGGTGCAGGAGCAGCTCGGCGGCAACCTCGCCTACACCACCGTCATGACCATCCTCACCCGCCTCCAGGTCAAGGGTGCGGTTGCCCGGGAGCGCGTGGGCCGGTCGTTCGAGTGGACTCCGGTGGCCGACGAATCCGGGCTGGCCGCGCTGCGGATGCGGAAGGTCCTGGACGGCGAAAGGGACCGGCAGGCCGTCCTGGCCAGCTTCGTCACCGCCCTGTCGCCCCGGGACGAGCAGCTGCTGCGGGATCTCCTGGCGCAGGCGTCGGGCGATGGGGAAGACTGACAGGTATGGGGGTATTCGTCTTCCTGCCGCTGGTGCTGCCCTTAAGCGCATGGCCGATCGCACGCCTGGCCGAACATCACCTTCACCCGCGTACCGCCACCTGGCTGCTGACCGGCGTCGCGACCGTGCTGGCGGTGTGCAGCACGCTGTGCCTGGCGCTGCTGATGGTGGTGGGCACCGCGCAGCTGCCCGGCAACCCGCTGCCGGACGGCTGGTCGGACCCCGAGGTACGCGAAGCGGTTCCATACGACGAGGTGGCGGGCAGGGCCGCCATTCCCGCCCTGCTCGCGGTCCTCGGATCCTGCACAGCGGCGGCATGGCGCCACCGCCGAGTGCGCCGGCGCAGCGTCCGGGCTCTCGCCGGGCTGCCCGCCACACCGGTGGCGGTCCTGCCCGACGATGTGCCGTACGCGTACGCGCTGCCGGGCGGACGTCGTGACCGCATCGTGGTGACCACGGGCATGCTGGCCGCGTTGACCTCGCGAGAGCGCCGGGCGTTGTTCGCACACGAGCGCGCACACCTGGCCAGCCGTCACCACCGTTTCCTGCTCGCGGTACAGCTCGCCGCCCGCGCCAATCCCTTCCTGCGGCCCTTGCGTTCCGCAGTCTCGTACACCGCCGAGCGGTGGGCGGACGAGGACGCCGCTGCCGCTGTCGGCAGCCGGCGCACGGTGGCGGTGGCCATTGGGAAGGCCGCGCTCATCAGCCGCGCCACGCCTCTCGCGACGCTCGCCGGACTCGCCGCTGCCGGGCCGGTGCCGCGCCGGGTCGCGGCCCTGCTGGGGCCGGCACCCGAAGGTCACAACTGGCCGCCGGCCTTCACGGGGGTGGGCCTGGCCGTGTGGGGGGCCGCGGCCGGCACCACCGTCTCGGCGCTGTCCTCGGCGAACTCCGCCGTGACCTTGTTCTTCATCCTCCACGCGGCGACCCCGCTGTAAGGAACATGGCGGTACGGCACCGGCCGGAAGCGGTACGCCTCGCCGCCTCGGCGTTGCCGAAGGGCGGCGAGACGGACGCGCGTGGGCTCAGCGGCGGGCCTGCCCCGCTCGGGCCGGGGGGCTAGGGGGTGTCCGGTGGATCATGGCCGGGCCCGGGTCGGCTGGCACCGCGGCTTGCCGCGTTGTCGTCGGTCGCCGACGCTCCGCGTCGACTC
>NZ_JBEZMA010000066.1:0-38074 GCF_040652415.1 Streptomyces sp. NPDC048255 | reverse complement strand
GCACAACCTCGCCCTCGCCGGATAGACCAGCGGGCCCGCACCGCAGCCGACCATGCCTGAGACGACTCGAGATCATTTACGGGACAGCCCTTAGGGCCCGTCTTCAAAAGCCGCTGTTAGCCGTTTCACCTGCCCAGATGTGGCATCGCTCTTGGTCATGGGCGAGGCTGGGACCCATGGAGATCAGAAGGGGCCGCAGGAACGATGCCACCGAGGTTGCGGCGTTGCATGCCGAGAGTTGGCGTACGGCTTATGCGGGCATCATGCCCGCCAGCTTCTTGGGCGGCCCTCTCGTAGAAGATCGCCTGGAGCTCTGGCGCGGTCGACTGGACGAGCCGCTTCCTGGGGCGGCGCTGTTCGTGCTGGAAGCGGCAACCGAGATAGATGGTTTCGCGTATTTGATTCCTCAATCTGATGGTCGGCTCTTGTTGGACAACCTGCACGCCAGACCCAGCCGTACCGGGTCCGGGATCGGTGGCCGGCTCCTGGCGCATGCGCTGGCATGGGGAGCCGATGAACACCCGGACAGGCCGGTCTACTTGGAAGTGCTGCGCGCCAATACCCGCGCTATTGCCTTCTACGAGCGACATGGTGCCCTCCGCACCGATGAGCGTGTCTGCCGGTTCGAGCAGGGCTTTGAGCTGCCCGAACTCGAGTACACCTGGCCCATCACCTCACCCGCGTAGGCACACACACAGTGTGCACCCCCAGGGAGGGGCAGGAGTCCCTCCCCGGAGCCCGGCATGTGCGGGATCACGAGCCTGTGCATCACCGTCACGAACTTGCCGATCGTCAGTGGGAGTTGCTCGCACCACTGCTGCCCCGGGCTACGGCAGGCCGCCCTCGGACGAGCGACTGGCAGATCGTCAACGGGATGGTCTACAAGATCCGGACCGGAGCCCCCTGGCGCGACCTGCCGGAACGTCGGCCCGCGACAGACGGTTTACACCCGATTCCGCCGCTACGCCATCATCCCCGAGAGGAACGACCAGAAGTGCTGAAGGTGCGGGAGTACCTCGTGAGGGTATGCAACCTGCCGTAGGGGCCTGAGCCCGCCGGACGCGAGGTCTCCAGGTCCATGGCCGGGGGACCGCGTGTGTTCCGATCGGCGGCGCACCCCCTAGGCTGGGCGCCGGTCGGCCCCAGGCACGGGGGCCCAGGGGGCGGGGAACAGGATGTCCGTAGAACGTCACATAGCGGAGATGCTCCAGCAGATCGCCCGTCAGCAGGACATCGTTGAGATCGCCCCCCAGGGCTCCACGCCGAAGGCGGCCGTCATGGCGCACGTGGCGGAGCAGTACGGCTATACGTACGGCATGGCGTACAGGACCGGGTTCAAGAACTCTCTCGTCCAGGTCCGGATGTACCGGGACCCGCAGCCCGACGCGCGCGTCCGCGAGGCGGCCACCATCACCGCCCATCCGCAAGCGGGCAACGGCGGGACAGTGCCGGGGCTGGAGCCGGGCTCGTTGAAGCCGCTCCCCGAAGCGGTCGGTGCCGTGGCCGTGCTGAAGGACCTCATCGCCTTCGACGTCATGGCCCTGTACGTAGCCGACCGCAGCCAGAAGGTGAAGGGCTACCTCGCCTGCGCGGTCCTGACCGTCCTCCTCCTCATCGACAGGTCGCCGGTCGAAGCGGTCGCCTCCGGCGGGGCGGTCGCGCTGCTCCTCACCGTGGCCTTCAAGGTGGGCGCGATCCGCCGCGAGAAGATCGCACAGCGGCTGACGGACGCCGGGCTCCTCGCGGTGCGCGACGAACAGGGCGGCCAGCGGTTCCTGCGCCCGGGGCAGCAGTTGCCAGGCCACACCAACCCGTTCGCCGCCTGAGGCCCTGGCCTGCGGCGCAGGCAGGACTGGAACACCGCTGGTCGGCCGTTGCCGCCCTCGGTGCCGTCGGACACGGCTGCGGAAGCTTGATGCAATCCTGCACGTATGAACTATCTCGGCGACACGAGCCTGCGTACCTGGGTGCTGCGCTTCATGGCCCTCCTAGCAGCCGATACCCCGGATCAACTTGCCTGGCTGGGCGAGCGTGAGCTGGAGACGAAGGACGTCGTTGAAGAGGTGGAGCTCCTCTGCCGCGTCTCCGAAGGACTGGCGGAACGTGGAGTCTTCGAGCCCGCGGATCTACAGGGTCTTCGGGCTGTCGGCCGTCGCCTCGGCGAGATCGATGCCACCTGCCGCGTCGGCCTCTGGCACGACGCCCTGGCCACAGATCCGGCGTGGGACGACATCCGTTCTCTCGCCCGCCAGTTTCTGCTCACGAGGATGGGTGACTGGCGACAGCCACTGCCACGGCCCGTGGGTCCGCACACGGGCGACCACTGAGCACGTTCAGGCCGCCTGTGCGACGTTCTCATGCACAGAGCTGCTCATCACCGGCACCGTCGCACCCCACGCCGCCGCCCACCCGGGCGACCGAGCTGATGTCTAGAGGTGGTAGAAGAACCGGACCCACCAAGTCGGCTCGCCCGCCCGTACACAGTCGGTGTGAACTCCGTCGTAGCGGCGCTGCAGGGGACGCTGCTGAACGAGGACGTACCCGAGGTCGGACAGTGCGGTCTCCAGACGGCCGCGGTCCGCTGGGGAGATCGCACCACCGGCGACAGCTTCGTCCAGGCCACCATGCAGTTCGTCGTTCAGCCCACCCCATGCGGGCGTCGTGATGCTGGCGAGATCGGCCTAGTTAGGAAGGTTCATCATCCCAGGTCAGGAAGGCACTTTCGCGTTTCCGCCTCGACAGCCGCCACACCCAGGCGAAACCGCGAGGTCAAGGTCCTGTAGGGCCCGCCGAGTGAGATCCGGGCCCCACAGTCACCTCCAAGCTCCGTACCAGACATGGCCCCTGCCCTCAGGCCTGGCAGCGGCTGTGCCACCGCCTGAGCGGCGCGGGGCTCTGTCGCGGAAGGGACACGGAACCGGCGACAGGCGGAGCCTTCACGGAAGCGCGGCCAGAACCCTTCGGTTGGCCAGGTGTGTTCACGGTCGAAGCTCTCTTGCTACTCCTCGTCCTCGTCCGTGGCCGTGTCCCAGGCTGGTAGTGACGTTCCGGCAGCGGTCGTGATCCCAAGAACCTCGCACCCCATGCGGTGGACAGCGGCGAAGAGGCGCTGCTGGACCTGCCCGCTGTCTTCGGGTGGGAAGTCGATCCGGATTTGGTGGGGGTGGGGCGCGTCGTAGGTGAGCAGCCAGTCGGCATCGACGGTCGCGAAGTGGTCCTGTCCCATTTCGTCGTGCTCGGAGCGCCACGAGCCCCGGTCGGTCGTGGGAGCCAGTGACTCGCGCAGGAGCCGCAGGCGCTCGGGGTGGGAGATGGAGCCTTCGGACAGGAGCAGGCATCGGTGGGTGCGGGGACGGAAGGTGTTGAAGCACGGTGCCAGGTCCGGCTCCACGTCTGCGAGCAGTTCGGAGCCGGCGTGTCCGCAGGCCCAGCTCTCGATGAACTCGGCCGCGCCCATAGCATGCGTCTCGTACCAGCCCTCGCTGCTCCACACCACGACGGGCCATTGCTCGGGGGCCCCGTCGGAGAGCCAGCACAGCCGGTCGGCATTCATGGTGGTGCCCCAGATCAGCAGCGCGCCCGGAGCCGGGTGCAGCGGATACGGGTACCGTTCGCGGTCCTCTTCGGGAGACTCTGTGGGGTGGGCGCTCTGCCACTCGATGCCGTTGTGCTCGCTCGTTCCGAACGGCGTCTGGAGGTAGAGGAAGTCGCAGAACTCTCCCCAGCCGTAGGTTTCGACGAGTCGCTTGTAGTCGTCGGGTAGCCGGGTTCCGATCGCTGCCTCCACGGCGGCCCAGTCCCCGTGGGCGTCTACGGGTGCAGCCGGCGGTGCCACGAGCTGGACCAGCCTGTCGCAGTCGGTCGCGGTGGTCCTCGAATCAGCCATGGAGGCAGCGTAGGCATCTCCCCGCGATGAGATCGACAAGATTTCAGGCTGGGGGGAAGCATTTCCCAGGTCAGCGGACGTGGCCAACCGTCGTGCTCAACCGGCCAGGTGAAGGGTTCTGACCGCTCTTCCGTGATGCCTACGGCTGAAGGTGGACGGGGGCTCTGAGGAGAGCGGACGGGGCGCGACCGTCGTCCGACGGTGCTGCCGTAAATGCGATGACCTGCGATGACGCACCGTGACACAGTCACGGCATGTCCAACGACGTCGCTTATCCCGTGTTCCGTACCCCCGACCCCGCACTCGCCCTGAGCACCGCGCGCCGCCTCATGGAGTTCGGCCGCTGCGAACACTCCGAGGTCTCCGTGTACGCAGAGCTCCCTTCCGTCGCCGAGGTGCGGCGGATGGCGAAGGAGCTGCCCGAGGGGTGGTTCCGCGGCCAGGAGGAGCACGGTGAGTACGACGGGGTGCCGCTGGAGGAGTGCCCCGTGCTGGTTGTCGGAGTCCAAGGGCCCGGTCTGCCACCCGACACCGCCTCGTACGACAGACGGCTGCCGGTGGAGTGCTCGCTGCTCGACCTGCCGGTCGGGAGTATCGAGGACGCCTTCACCGCGGCGATCGGCCCGAACACGGGCGAGATCACCTGGGAGACGCTGTGCTGGCCGGACGCGCCCGAACTAGGCTTTCGCGGTGAGCACAAGCACTCCGAGGTGACACTCCTCCTCAACACCCACACGCGTCACCTCCACGAGCCCGCTGACGACCACACGGTCCTCGTGCACGTCCGCAGCGCCATCTTCGACGGCCACCAGGTGAACGCGCCGTACGCGCACTGGATCGCCGAACAGGTGGGACTCACGGTCATCGGGCCCGGACAGCGGCTGTGAAGCTGGTCCGGCCGCCCCGATGAGTGGCACGACGTCGTCTCCCGCCGCGTGCTCGGCTGGGCCACCCCGACCACCCGGGCACTTCCCTGGCAGCCGAGGCCCTCACCAACGCCTGCCACCAGCGGGCTATCGGGCCGATTGGGACCCGCCGGCTGCGGTCATCAGGTCTCGCAGCGCGCTGAGAACGACCGGGTCGATTCTGCCCGGTACCGAGACGTCCTCCCAGAGAGCCTGACGCGCCGCAGGTCCGTCGCCGGTCAACAGCAGGTATCCGAGGTGTGCCGCATGATGCCGGGCCAGGACGACGAGGTTCCGGTGCACGGCGACAAGGAGGTCATCGGGGTGGTCAGCCAGGGTGTTCGCCAGGTAGGCCGAGCACGCCTCGCTGACCAGCGTGGCGCGGCGGCTGCGCAGGTAGTCATTGGATGCGTCCCAGTCAGGGGCGAGGGCCATCCAGGCATTGGCGGTGATCTCGGCATCGAGGTGCTGGTAGGCGACGGCCAGCCCAAGGTCGGCGATCTGACGGAGGAGCCTGCGGTTGGACTCCACGAACTCCGGTTCGAGGGTGGCCGAGAGCTCGTCGAGCACGGTGGCGCCCTGCTCGGTGAAGATCTCCGGGTGGGCGGCGGCATAGGCCCGCGACTGGCCCAGGCTCGGCTTGCCCAGCCACTCCAGGATGACGGGCCGCAGCCGCGCCTGGGACAGCCACTCGGGGAGCGGGTCATCCCTCGTGGCCCACAGTTCCTCGAACGCTGCCGGGCTGCCGTCGTAGAGCCGCCGGATGGCAGTACGGGTCGAGTGCAGCGCGGCCTCGTAGCGGGGCCCTCCGGGCTCGCCGGTCAGCAGGTCCAGGGCTCCCACCGCGTCGCCGAACCGGGGTGGGAAGGGCCGCTCCGTCAAGGTCTGGCACCGCCAGACCAGGAGCAAGGCCCGGCCGACCGCATCGGCCATGAAGCCGGAGATCACCTGGTCCAGCCATCGGCTGCCCTCCTCGACGCGTGCCAGCCTCGTATTGAGATGGCGGACGTGGTCCAGCGAGGCCGTCAGGTCCGGAAGATAGGAACCGGGGTGCTGCCGGGCGAGTTCGAGACGGACGAAGGCAGCCCGTTCGGCCAGAGGCAGCGCCACCCCCCACTGACCGGAGTCGGCGAGGCCCAGGGACACGTCGTGCAGGACATCCGCGAACACCGGCCGATAGGTCTCCGGAGCGGACCGCATCAGGCCTTCCGCCACGGCCACACCATCCGGGCCCTGGCGGATCAAGTGTGCCACCGCGTGCCGTTCCACGTACGGGTCGACCGAAGCGGTGCCGCCGTGGTCGGCGGCGTGGTCGAGAAGCATCCGCACCACCGCTTCGTCCAGCCGTCGGCCGTCTGCGGTGTCACGCGCCAGATGGTCGGCGAGCTCCTGGTGGAAGAGCCGGTAGACTGCCTGGCCTTGTTCCCCACTCTCGACCAGGTAATGGCCGAAGTGGTCCAGCACCCAGTCGACATCGGCGCGTCCGTACCGGACGCCGGTCCCGGCGAGCGCCTCGGCGAGGGCGGGCCACAGCTCGAGAGCGGGCAGGCCTCCTCCGAAGGACCAGGCCAGTGCGGACAGCAGGTGCCGAGCGGTGGAGGCGGCTGGGACCCCGGTCAGGCAGGGTGGGGGATTGCGGGCCGCTGCGGCCAACTCGGCATCGAGGACGGCGCCGAAGCTACCGGCGAGCGAGTCCCGCCAGCCGGCGTCGCCGGTGTCTACGGGCTGCGCGCGCAACTGCGAGGTCACCATCCGCGCGTACAGGAACGCTCCGGTCGCTGAAAGCGCCCGCTCGGCAAGCTCTGCGGCGATCTTGGGCACTTCACGGTTCGCGGTGCCCGCCAGCCGGGCCGCCACGTAGTCGGTGACATCGGACCTGGTGTCGTCGACGCAGTCGAGGTCGCAGACTCTGGCCTTCCCCGCCATCATCAGGGACATCAGCGTGGTGGAGCCGTCGACGAGCTTGTCGCGGGTGCCCACCAGGACCAGCGCGTGGCCACTCAGCGGCAGCAGCAGCTCGCCCACGACCGAGCGGAGCGTGCCGTTCTGCACTTCGTCCAGCGCATCCAGGACGATCACCGGCCGCTCCGCGCGGGCGATCAGCGAGTCCAACAGGCCGTGCACCGACGCGGCGTGGCCCTCGCCGAGCCTGGCGTTGAGGGCCCCGAGCAACGACGAGCTGCTCTGGCCACGCACGTCCATCACCACGTCGGCCCGTACGCTCGCCAAGTCCGCCTCCCCGGACGGCGTGTCCGGGGAGGCGGGCGCCGGCGCCCGCCTCCCCGGGGCGATGCGCAACGCGACCTGGCCGAGCAGAGCGGACTTGCCCGACCCCGCCGCACCCGTGACCACCATCACCCCTGGTTCGGAGGCACACAGCCAGTTGGCGATCTGGTCGAGTTCGCGTCGGCGCCCGGTGAAGAACGAGCCGTCCTCGCCCGGACCGACGCCCAGCGCGGCCGAGTGCAGCCGTGTGTCGACGAACCGCTCCGGTGCCCCGCGCACGTACCAGGGGTTGGGCAGCAGCGGCTTGGCCACACCTTGGGAGGCGACCTTGAGTTGCTGCGCGGCGTCGGGCGGCCATTCGTCCTGCAGGGCGGTGATCAGGTCGTCACCGGACACGCCGGCGTTGTGGGCGCTCCAGCGCCGCCGCTGGGCGAGGCCGTCCGGGCCCTCGCTGAGCAGCTTGAGCAGGCGCTCGGCAAATCGCCCGTCGAGCGCCTGCTCGTAACTGCGCGCCGAACCGACAAGTCCGACCCAGATCCGTTCCTCGGCGGCCTCCTGGGCTTCCTCGAAACGGGTGGCCAGCCTGTTCAGCGCGCCCAGTCCGGCTCCGGCATAACAGGTGTCGAGAATCATCAGCACCTGCCGGGCCCCGGCGCTGAGCGCGCTGTGCAGCAGCCCGACCGGGTCGGTCAGCTGCATGAGGTTGGGTCTGTCCGTGGGAGTGTCCCCGGTGGCCAGACCGAAGGCGACGCCGTCGTAGTGGGCGTGGCCGGCCCAGTGGATGACGATCTGCTTGGGGGCCTCGCCGAGTCGGGTCCGGAAGTTGCGGCGCAGGTCCGCGTCCGTGGCGTTCGGCCACACCGTGCAGTCCATGCCGAGGCCGCGCAGCACCTTGGCCACTCGGTCCACGTCTGTGACGGCCCGGCTGAGCGGACGGTAGTGCCTGTAATGGGAAATCCCGATTCCGAGGTATCGGCCGGTCATGCGTCCGGACTTCCCTCACCCGCGGTCAGGCCCCCCGACGAGCCGACGCCAGGCGCGCCCCGCCGCAGGGCCTCCAGCCGCCGCACGAGGTCCGCCAGCCGTTCCCCGGCGGCGTCGAGCGTGGCGAGTACGGCGTCCCGGTCGGCCCTGTCGACCACGGCCATCCTGGCCAGCTGGCCCATCGCCTCGTCGAGGACCGCGGCGACCGAGGCCCCGGACTGGGCGAAGACGTCGGCCAGCTGCTCGCGGATCACTCCCTCCATCTCCCGGGACAGTTCGGCCAGCTGTTCATCCGCTTGGAGCAGCACCTTCGCCTTGATCCGATCCGCGGCGGATGCCCGTACCAAGGTCAATCCGACTCCCGCGACCAGCACTGTCGGCCAGAACAGCACCGGAGCAACGCTCAGTACAGCCAGGGTGACGGAAGTGGACAAGGCAACGGCGCGGGTGGACCCGAGGGCGGTCAGGCCCGACAGGTTGCGCATTTCGAGCCGGAGGTCACCTAGCCCGGCGTCCTGGATGCGCCCGGACAGCAGATCGAGTTCACCCTCGATCAGTTCACCCATGTGATCCAGCAGGGGACGTAGCACAGGGGGTGCGATCTCCTCGCCCCAGTGTCTGATCCGGCGGCCGACGAAGTCGCTGACCTCGGCGGCGGCCTCTTCCAGCAGCCGTGTCTGCTGGAAGACGAGGAGGGCGACTGTCTCGGATGGAAGCCGGAGGCTCCGCAGGTGTCCTGGGAGGTCCGCGCGGATGCTGGTCACCGTCTCGGCGAAGCTCGCGATCAGCAGCCGTTCGGCCTCATCGTGCGTCCGGTTCACGATGTAGTCGATGCGCCGGGATCGTTCTCGCAGCGCGGCGAGTTCGACGGCGGCCCTGTCGTGGTGCGCGCGCCGCTCACTGGCGTCGGCCCGCAGGGCGTGCCGCCGTTCGACGATGCTGTGGGCCAGGTCGTCCGCCAGCGTCATGACCCTGCCGAGGAGCGCCGCCCGGTGGGCGCACTCCCCGTGGTCGAGCACGTCGCCGAGGCGGCTTTCGAGCGCGGCCAGTTCGGTGACACCGACGTGGGACCCACCCGACCGGCCACTGCGGCTGAGCCAGGCCTCCCGCACGTCGACGAGGTGCACGTTGTGGTCGGCCAGGTTCCGGTGAGCCGTGGCCGGCGGCCCGTCCTGGGCATCGACCATGCCGGTTTTCCAGACACGTTCCAGGAATTGTTCCTCGTGCCGGCGGTGGTACAGGTTGACGACCAGCAGTGTGGGCACGCCGAGTTCGCTCAGCTCCCGGACGGCATCGCGTTCTCGCAGGCTTATCAGCATGTCGTTGCGGATCACGAGGAGAACCGCGTGACAACGGCGCATCGCCTCCTGGGTGATGGCGTTGCGCATGGGGAGGTCGTCCAACCCTGGGCAGTCGTAGAGCGTGACCCCGGCCCGGCACAGCAGTGCCGGGTATCCGACCTCGAACTCTCTGATACCGGAGAGGAGTTGCTGGGTGTCTGCGTCCCCGTCCGGGGTGGACTCGCTACGGAATCGTTCGAATGGCCACGATCGCTCCGAGCCGTCGTGCCCGCGAGCGACCACGGACGGCTGCGCCGCGTAGTGCACCGAGGTGAGTACCGATGTCGCCGGCGTCGGCGCGGCCACCAGCGGCCCGTCGGGCCAGGACGCTGGCCGGGACGGCACAGTCTCGGCCAGCAGGGCGTTCACGAGTGTGGACTTGCCGGTATTGAAGGCCCCGAGCACCATGATTCGGTAGCCGTCGCTGACCGCGTCCGCCAGTGAGCGCGCGCTGACCACGACCCTCTCGAGCTCAAGTTCTGCGGCGAGATCGCGGAGTTGGTCGATGATCTGGCGGGCCGCGGCCCGGTGGGCGGCCATGTTCTCGATCCGGTGCGTGAGCGACAAACCGGTCTCCTTGGGCTCCGTCATTGGCCCTCACCCACTGCGAATGCGGCCACTGCCCCCGGTCCGTCCGGACCGCCGCCATCTGCCGGGTCGATGACCATCGTGGCTCCGACGACCGTGTTGGTCAGGAAGCCCTGTGGATGGGCGCGTCCCACCCGCACCTCGTAGCCGCCTGGCCCGAGGCCCTCGACCGTCGCGGAGTACATGAGGTCGCCGGCCCGGGTCATGTCGACCCGGGCCACCCGCCTGCGGGCCGCAGGGTTCACCACGTGGACTGCCAGCCGGATGGCGGGGTCCGACGTCTCCGCCCGCACCCGCAGGGGCTCTCCGGCGAACGCGCAGTCGTCCACGTCGATGCCCAGCTGGAACCCGTGGGTGCGGTACTCGGTGTCGGTCCCGTCCAGAATGCCGTCGACGTGGTCCAGCACGGACGGGTGGCTGGGCAGTGCGCCATGGGACTGGGCGATGAAGTGCAGCGACGGGTCCCGGTCGCTCCACCCGGGCGGATAGGCGGCGAACCGTGGCACCGTCCCGTCGCCGAGCGGGCTGGCCGACGCACCGGAGGCATCGACCATGGTGCGGAGGGGTGTTGCGCGGCACCCGTCGAGCGACACCGAGGAACAGGTGGGCTGGTCCGTGCCCACGAGCGGATAGAGGGGGTATCCCTTTGGTGTGCCGAGTGTGCGGTGGAACTCGTCCGCGTCGCACAGTGCCCGCCTCGACACATGCCGCAGGCCGCCGGCCTCGGCGAAGGTGAGCATCCGGTCGCCACCGTGCACGCTGGCGTACCCCGGCAGTAGCTGATGCAGGGCGGGTAAGCTCCGCAGCAGTGGGGACAGGTCCAGCCGCAGCCGCCCCCTTCCCAGCACCAGTCCGTTGACGAGTCGGCCCACCGCCTTCGCCGAACCGCGGTGCGGAGTACCCACGGTGATCAGCGCGCGGAGCAGCGGTGCGCCACCCTCCTGCTCGGCGTACCACCGGGCGACCAGACCACCCATCGAATTGGCGAGGATGACCAGCCGAGCGTCTCGGCGCTCGGGCAGGGAGGAGCGCCAGCGCTCCAGAAAGGGTTCGGCGGTCCGCTTCAGCAGGCGGCCGTTGTATCGGTTCGACAATCGCCAGTCGTACGGGAACGGCAGCAGGTTGGCCGCGTGTTCGGGAGCACGGGGATCGGCAGCGGTCAGGGTGTAGCGGTTGGTCAGGTGCCTGACGAGCCTGCCGTAGCCCAGCGAGGTGCTCCAAGCGCCCAGGGAGGCGTGCACACCCGGCATGAGACGCCCCGGCTGTATGCCGTCCTCCGGCTCGGCGTCACCGAGCCCGCAGGGCAGCTGGAGCCGGCGGGCTCCACCGCGCAGGAGGCCGTGGTAAAGGGCCGAGCCGCTCTGGCCCCATATCTCGTTGCCCTCCCAGTCCAGGAGGGTGCTGCCGGTGATCCCGGGTACCAGGACGAGGACATCGTGGAAGGGGAGACGCCCCGGGTTCGGGCCGGTTGGGCCCCCGCGTTGCTCTGCCATCTGAAACTCCGTCATGAGACCGCTTCCACAAGTGTAGGGAGCTGCGGGCGGCGAGCGGCGGGAATCGGTGACGGGGTAGCCGACCCGTTGCCCGCGACGCCCCAGGCCTGCCGTGCCCGGCCCCTTACGTGCCGCGGTGACGCGTGGTCAAGGAGCGGGGGCCCGCTGCTCGATGGGTACGTGCGGAGTGGTGCGGCCGGAGGCGGGCAGGAGCTGACCGGTGGCGGCGAGCGCCAGGCGGGAGAAGAGGGTGCCGGAAAAGCCGAAGAGCATGGCGATGGCCAGGGCGATCGGCTGGGTGGGGGCGCCCCAGGAGTTGTCGAAGAACACCTGTCCGAGGAGGTTGAGTTCCGGGTCGGCGAGCATGCGAACGAGCAGCAGCCCGCCGAGCGCCGCGAGCGCTCCACCGACGGGGGCCAGCACCAGCGCGCCCCAGGACGCCGGGGCCTGGGAACGCAACACCCCGACGAGCGGGGAGAGGAATCCGCCCAGCGCGCCAAGCAGCATGGTCTGCTCGTGACCCACTGTGGAGCCGGTGACGAAGGCCATCGCGAGTCCGGCCATGGCGAGCCACAGGGCGACCCGCTGGCGGTCGTAGTCGCGTTCGGCCGCACTGTCCTCCCGGTCGTGGAGGCTTGCGGTCGCCGCGAGAAGCAGGGCACGGGCCTCCGGCCCGGCCGATGGCTCGGGGGCCAGGCGCGTGGCGAGGTCGGCGTCGCCGGGCTCCTCGGACGCGGCGAGTTCGAGCCGGAGTGTTTCCCGATGAGTGTGGACTCCCTCGGCGGTCTCGACGCGAAGGAGCTGGCGTTCGACGCTGTGCAGGGTGCGCCAGGCGGCGGCGAGTTTGGACAGGGGGATGGCCATGACCCAGGAACCGGGGCGCAGCCGCCACACCAGGATGCCGTCCCGTTCGAGGTCGTCGAGCTGAGCGATCGCCGCTGCCAAGGCCGCTGTGGCGGCCGGGTCATCGGCGTGGACGGCGGATAGGATTCCCGCCCTGGCGCGGCAGTCTCGCAGGCGTGCTTGGAGCAGGCGGTAGCGCGGTGCGGCGATCAGTCCCCTGCTGGTGAGGTGAACGATGCCCAGGTAGCAGATGCAGGTCAGTGCCAGCGCCCAGTTGCCCTCTCGCACCATTCCCCCCTTCACCGCCCCCTGGCGGTGCTCACTCTCGCGCGGTGCTGTGCTGTCGTCATCCTGTCGTACCAGTGGTCGCAGGGGGTGGTGTTCGGGGACATCCTGGCCGGAGCGGTCCTGTCGGCCGTTCGGGCTCGGCTTCGCACGTCGGGAGCGAGCCCCACCCGCTCCAAGGCGTGGTTGAGCCGAGTGGTGAACCGCGCGTGCGGGGCAGCCGGCCGGGAGAACGGCTCGGCGAACGTCCGGCGCGGGCAGTCCGCAGACCCGCAGATGAAGAGTCGGACCGTCAGCCGGATCACCAAGTCCTGCTCAGCGAGCGGAAGATCCTTCAGCCTCCGCAGGTAGCGGTCGTGGACTCGGTCCGAAGAGCGGCCGCAGCCAGGACAGGCCGCCCCTGCTGCGCGGCCTCCCGCCACCATCTCGACCGTGCCGAACGCGGCCGTAACCGCCTCGACATTCATATCGTCGATCCCATCGAACACCAGCGAGTCCCGGAAGGGTGCATCGGTCTGCATGACCAGCACCATCACGTCCACAGCCGACCACAGCATCGACCGGTGGGCACCTGAGGGAGCGTCACTTCCGACTGTCGGACGACAAGGCGTACGCCGTCTCGCACAAGCCAGTCTCTCGCAATCGAACATCGCGGTGACGCTCCGCGACGGCCCCCCAAGATCTGCGCCAGAACCGAGTAGCGAAGTTGTTTTGACATGACATTGGGCGGCGCACGCTCAGGCGAATAGACGGTGTTCGCGAGTACCGGAGTCAGCCGCAGCGGGCCTTTCCCCGGGCGTATCCGTCACTGCCCGGTCCGGGTGGTGAGGGGCTGTTGAGAGGCGGTCGGTGGTGCGAATAGTGCCTGGACGGTTTCGGCGGCCGTTTCTCGCAGCCAAGTGTGGGCGCGGTCGTCGTCGTAGCGCTGGTGCCACAGCAGGTACAGGGGGACGTCGGGCAGCTGGAGCGGCAGCGGCAGCGTGACCAGGCCGAGTTGGTCCCGGGCCGTGCGGGTGACCGCGTCGGGGAGGGTCACGACCAGGTCCGTGCCGAGGGCGAGTTGCAGTGCGAAGGCGGCTGTGGGCCCGGCGGCGACGACGCGTCGTTCGAAGCCGCGTGTGGTCAGGGCGTCGTCGATCGGGTCGTGCAGGTTTCCGCGCCGCGAGACGGTGAGGTGTTCGGCGGCTGCGTAGCGCTCGAGGCTCAGCGGGCCTTCGGTGAGCGGGTGGCCTGGACGGACGGCGACGATCAGCCGGTCCCTGCCGACGAGGCGGTGGCGGATGTCGGGGAGCGTCGGAGCGCTGGAGCTTGATTCGAGGTCGACCTCGCCTCGGCGCAGCTCGGGGGTGTCCGTGCCGGGTTCGGCGGACAGGCGCAGCTGGACGCCGGGGGCCTGGCGGTGGACGGCGGTGATCAGGGGGGTGCCGCAAGCGGCGGTCAGGGCGTCGTGCCAGCGCACGGTGAAGACCCGCTCCAGAGCCGCCAGGTCGAGTTCCTGCTGCGCGGAGAGAAGTTGGTGGGCCTGCTGCACGAGGGCGTGGACCTGGGCGCGCATGGCCAGCGCGCGGGTGGTGGGGACCATGCTGCGGCCGGTGCGGACCAGGATCTGGTCACCGGTGGCCTTGCGGATGCGGCCCAGGGAGCGGCTCATCGCCGGTGAGGTGACGTGGAGGCGGGCTGCGGCGCCGGCGACACTGCCCTCTTCCAGCAGGGCGTCCAGGGCCGTGAGCAGGTTCAGATCCAGTTGCATGGGAGTAACTCTACGAGTGAAAAGCATGCACTTGTTGTTAATGATCGAGCGGCCTACCTTCGAAGTGCGGAGGCGAGACGACCGCCCCGCTTCTACCGATTCCCAGGGAGCCCGCCATGAGCACAGCCATGCCTTTCGACGCCGACGCGAGGCTCCTGTCCGACGTGACCGCTGCGGTGCAGGCCGCCGGCGTCACGCTGCGCGACCGCTACACCTCGCACGCCCGGGGCGTGAGTCTGGACGAGGTCGTCGGCGAGATCCACGCCAACGACGACGCGGTGCTGGACGTGCTGCGGGAACCGCTGCTGCGGGCCCGGCAAGGGTCGCAGTGGGCCGAGGACGAGCTGGCCGGCGGCGCGCTCCCGCCCGGGGAGTGGTGGGTCGTCGACCCCGCCGAGGGCAACATCAACCACGTCCACGGCATGGAGGACTGGGCAGTGACAGCCACCCTGGTCCGCGACAACCAGCCGGTACTCACCGTCGTCCACCTGCCGCTGACCGGCGACACCTACACCGCCGTCGCCGGCGGAGGTGCCCGCCTCAACGACCGACCGCTGAAGGTGTCCGCCAAGACCGATATGGGCGCCGCGCTCATCGGCACCGGCCAGGCCAAGCCCGGCGAGGACGAGCGCACCTTCCGGCGGATCGGTGACTCCGTCACCGCCATGCTCATCAACGGCCTGGTCGTGCGCGTGTCCGTTCCCGCCACGATGCAGCTCATCCACGTCGCCGCCGGACGCATGGACGCGTTCTGGCAGTTCTCCGACGTCCGCTCCGGCCTGGTCGCAGGCGCACTGCTGGTCTCCGAGGCCGGAGGCGCCGTCACCGACCTGGCGGGCGAACCCTGGAACACCGGCAGCCGCGATTTCCTTGCCGCCGCCCCCGGCATCCACGGCGCCGCCCTCAAGGTCCTCTCGCCGATCGCCTGACCGGGCACCTCCCCTCTTTCCATCCGATACCGCAAGGAGCATCACCTCATGTCCAGCATCGGCATCCTGGGCGCAGGCCGCGTCGGCGCCAACCTCGCCGGCAAACTCTCCGAGGCTGGACACCACGTCATCCTCGGCCGCCGGAGCCCGACGGAAGAGAGCACAGCGGCCGTCGAAGGCACAGGCCCTCGCCTCTCCTTCGCCGACCAGCGCACCACCGCCCGCACCGCCGACATCGTGATCAACGCGACGCCCGGCGACAGCTCCCTTGACCGCCTGGCCAGCCTGCGAACCGAACTCGCCGGCAAGATCCTCATCGACGTTTCCAACGCCACCTGCGACGCCGGTGACGGCCTGCCCGGCGCCCTGCGCTATCCCGGCAGCAGCCTCGCCGAGAAGCTCCAGGCCGCCCTCCCCGACACCCAAGTGGTCAAGACCCTCAACACCATGCTGTTCATGGTCATGACCGCTCCCGAAACCCTGGCCACCCCACCGACCGTCTATGTCTCGGGCAACGACGAACACGCGAAGAGGACCGTCACTGGCCTGCTCGGCGACCTGGGCTGGCAGCCCGAACGGATCGAGGACCTCGGCGACATCACCACAGCCCGCGCCACCGAGGCCATGATCCTGGTCGTGCCCCACATCCTGCGCCGACACGGCTTCAAGCCCTTCGCCGTCTCCCTCGCCCGCTGACCCACCAAGACCGGGTTCAGACCAAAACCAGGCAGCGGGCCCGTGCGAGGCAGCTGGGCGCTGCCACGGACAACGCCCACTGGGCCGCAAGTGACGCCCGAACACATCGACATTGATCACGCCTACTACACGCGAGGCGACTCCCGAAGTCGGCCGCCGCCTGTTCCCGCTCCACCACCCCCGCCGCCGCCTCTGGCTCAGGGCTCGGCCCCGGTCCGTGGCGGCTGTGCCCGCGCGTCGCCGGCAGGGCGAGGTTCTGGGCGGCGTCCGTCCACGGCGGCTTCAACTGGCCGACTCCACGGTTTCCCTCGAACTGTCCCGCCCGCTTGCGGCCGTTGATCTTCTTCCCACCGTCGAAGCCGCGTGAGGAGGCGGGCACGGACGCGGCGGCCTTGACCGACTGGGAGTCGATGATGCCTGCGGTCGGCTCCGGGCCCCGGCCGGCCGCGGCACGGGTCTTCCCGCGCAGCCGGACGTGGAACTCTGTGACCAGGCCCTTGTCCCGCCAGCGGCGGAAGAACACGTAGACCCGGTGCCAGGCGGGGAAGTCCACTGGCGTCGCCCGCCACTTGATTCCGTTTTCCACGAGGAAGCGGATCGCGTCGATCATCTGCCGGTGGCAATAGCTTTCCGGCTGCCCGCCACGGCCCTCCAGCCAGCCAGCCAGCCAGCCGGGCACCGGCATCGCGGCACGGACCTGGGCCCACTCCCGGTCTGTCATGTCCGAGGGGTAATGACGCCTTCGCACACCGTGGTCGGCCGCGTTCCCGTACACATGGGCGAGACAGACACACGACGGGATATCAGGGTTGGACTCCACGGACACCGGCACGGAAGACGGAGGCACAGGGCCTCCTGACGCTCGAATGGACTTCAACACCCATGAGCTGTGCGGGAGGCCCTGCTTTCATTCACCGGCCACGAGCCGATCACCTGACCGAGCACCCAAGTTCGACCCGCAACCGAACCTCTCGGTACGACAAAAGCTACTTACGCGTCGGAGTGCTCCGGCAGGGTGAGCCAGTCCGACCAGGAGATCTCTCGGCCGAGGAAGCGCGGCTGCTCGAACGGCCAGTCGGCGGCGATCCACTGCGGCACCAGCGCGTCGAGGGCCTGCTCGACCTTGCTGTCCACCAGCTCGTCCACCACCCACCAGGAGATCTCGCCGTCCGCGCCGGCCCTCTCCGGTGGGTCGATGTAGACGCAGCCGAGCAGAGCTGTCTCCGCCGCGTCGAACAGCGCGTAGTTGAAGGACTGGTGTGCGGCGATCTCCTTCTCGTGCCGCAACAGGTCGGCCTGGTCGGCCTCGTAGGTCATGGTGGCCGCAGGCCAGCCCCAGGCTGGGCCGAAGATGGTCCACAGCCGCTCGCGCGAACCCATCACAGCCGGATAGTCGAGCGGGGTGTCCGCCTCCCGGATCGGCCGCAGGTGATGACCACTGCCCGGCAGCGGTACCAGGACGGGATGGACGAAGTTATCGGGGAGCCAGCTCATAGCGCCCGACCGTAGCAGCGCGCGGCCCTCCGTTCCTTTGGATTTTGCCCGTATACCGCGAGGACCGGCTCTCATGCCGGGCAGTGCCCGCGATCACCCGATCGAGACTCCCGCTCGATCGACAGACTCCATGATCGGTATGGCAACGGTTTCTCAGGGTCTGAGAAACATGAGGGATACATCGGGAGAACCCAGAGGGGGATGCGTGGGGGGAAGGTGTAACGCCGGAGTCCTCCCGTTCTCGCAGCTCACAGGGCCCGTGGTGAGGTCTGGTTGCTCAGACATTAGGTCTGGGAGGGGGTAAGAGAGGGTGTCGGGCGAGGTTGGTGCTGAGATCGAGTTGGGCTGGTCGAAGGAGACGGGGAGCGTTGGGGGGAGGGTGTGACTGCTCGCGATAGTTGTCACCGGTGATGCCTGCCAGCCAGGGACACTCTCCCGGGATCGCAGCGCCTTCTGTCACTGGATGCGCGCGGTAGTTGTCACTTCCGGGCTGATCTCAATCGTGTTGTCACCAACTCCGGAGAACCGCGCCCTGCCCGATACCGGGGGCGGTTCCCTGATGGCGTGGACGACGCACGCCCACGTACATCCTGCGTCCGCCGTCGCCGTTCAGCCGCACGGTCAGGGGCTCTCCCGGGCGGACCAGGGGTGACCATCAGGAACTGCCTCGGCTGGCCGGCCAGCCTGCAGATAGTCCTGGTACTCGTCGCCGGCCATGCTCTGGTTTGCTCGACTACCGGGTCAGTCCAGCTTTCGCAAGGACTTCATCGAGAGTCAGCGTCGAGGCCACGTCGTGGATCCAGGCCTCAGGCGGTGCTGCGAAGACGTCGCCCAAAGCGGCCATGAGCGCCTCGAATTCATTCCGGAAGTGCCTGTATACGGCGTCGAGGTCGGCCCACTGCTCGATGATCACGAAGGTATTCGGCGCTTCGATGTCTTCGGCGACCCGATAGCCCTCGCAGCCCTCCTCAGCACGGGTCCGAGCCGCGTTGCCGCGAATCACCTCGAGCCAGTGCTCACGCTGCTCCGGCTTGATCGATGCTCTGACGACTTGGAGAACCACGCACTGCTCCTTACCTCGCCCGGCGCCGTGTCTTCCGGGATCGCTCAGTTTTGGTGCCCTGCCCAGTAGACCGCCCCGGGCAACCGACCACCTCTCGTTGTACGCCGCTCGTGTCAGGCGCTGTGGCAGTCGGCCACTCTCGACTATGGCCCGGCCCCCAACCAACCTCACCGGGCAGTACACCTGGACGTCGCGAAGACCGACACCGATCGCTCCGTGCCGGCCAGCGCTGCGAAGTGCCAACTATCGCGAGCAGTCACAGCGGCGCGCTGAGGCACGCGTAGAGGCCGGGAGCGGGGTTGCATCGGGAGGAGGCTGGACCGTTGCTTGGAGGGTTGCTTTCAGCGGGGGACCGAGGGTGTGACCGGAGGTGGGACCCTCCTGAATCGGACATGGTCTGTTCTTGCAGCTCAGACCCGGTGGGCAAGCCCCCTGGCGAGGAGGACACCTCTCTGCTCGCGATAGCCGAGGGAATAGGTCTGCTTCGAGTCTGGGGGCCGGCGGCGGTGCGAAGGGTACATGTCTGACCTGGCGCCACGTAGGCGACGCGTCGTTGCGCGAGCGCATTGCAGCACCGGGCCGCATCCTTCCGGAGCCCCCGCTGTCCAGGCCGCAGGGCTATCTGGTGACTGGTTGCGGCGTTCGTGTGCTGCTGTGTGTCGGCGGGAATGCCGGGTCGGCGAAACGGTCCATTACAGTGCCGCCCGCGGAGAGGAACCCGCTCATGAGCACCCCCGGCCCTTTGTTGGTAGGGCGAATCGAGCGCCTAGGAGATGTGGGTTGGCGGATCTTCGCCGAGAGCTGATCGAAGAGCGGGCCCCGTGCCCGCATGGGCTCTGTCTTTGAGCTGGACATGACGCACCCGCGGTCAGGCGGTCGGTACGACCCTGCGCATCACCGTCGCCTCACGCCGTCGGCCTGTGCTGACCAGGCCCTATGCCCCGACCAGAGCCGTGCCTTTGGGATCACCGGATCGTTCGTACCTGCGTGTCGCTGTGTGAAGAGCGTCGGTCACGGGCTGGGCTGCTGCCCATCCCCCTGCTCCTGATCGGCTGCCTGCTGGCGGGCCCGTTCCTGGCGGGTTGCTCGTCCCCGACGGCGCGCCCCGCCCCGGATGAGTTGATCAAGGCTGCCACCCAGCGGCTCACCGACGCCTGCCTCACCCGCCAGGGCTTCACCCCGCCCCGGCCCGGGCAGAGCCCGTCACCAGCAGCCGAGCATAAGCAGGTCGAAGCCGCCCTGTTCGGCACGGGCCCGGCGGAGCTGTCCATCACGCTCCCGACCGGCTACGTCGTACGCGCACACACCGACGGCTGCCTGGCTGCCGCGCAGCAGCGGCTCTACGGCGACCAGAGCCGCTGGTTCCGGGCCTCTGTGATCGTCAACAACCTCGAACCCGAGGCAGCACACACCCACCGCAGCCTCGCTGAGGTCCGCGACCAGCATCACGCCGACATCGCCGACTGGCGTCGACTGCGCGCACATGCCCTCGCCACAGCCACCACCGTGCCCGACAACCCACCGCAGACAGGAATCTCACGACCATGAGGCGTTTCACCACCCTTCTCGCAGCCACCGTCATCTCGACCGGCGCCATCCTGGCCTCCTCAGCCACCTCCGAGGCCGCGGACTGCCGGCGCGGCTACTTCTGCGTCTGGACGGAAGCGAACTTCGACGGCATGAAGATCGAGCACAGCGGCGACGACCGCTGGTGGGAGGGCAACATGTCCAACCAGGACTCCTCCTGGGTGAACCACGGCGTCTCCGGGCCGGGTGTCAAGGACCACGTCAAGGTGTACGACGGCCGCAAGCTGCTGGGAGGTGTCACCCTCTGCCTGGCTCCCGGACGGGAGGTCGCCTACAACGCGCGTGCTAACGACAAGGGCAGCTCTCACACCTGGTCCTCCCGCTGCTGACGCGCCAGGCCGTCGAGTACGTCCCCGGCTCCGGCGTCCTGGCGAGCGGTTTCGCGGTGGAGCAGAAGTTATGGACAGGTATTGGCGTCTGTCCGGTGTCCGGTGTCCGGAGTGGTGTGGCCGCTGGCGGTGAAGACGCGGTCGAGGTGGTGGCGGAGTACGGCGATGGCTGAGTGTGGTGTCCGTTGGGCGACGAGGATGCTGGTGCCCATGGTCGCGGCCATGGCGAGCAGGCTGATGGCCTCGGTGCGTGCGTCGGCGCCGGTATCGGCCAGGCCTGCCGCCTGGGCTCCTTCGATCAGGCCGGTGACGGCGTTCTCGGCTGCGTCGGGGTTGTCGATGAAGGGCTGGGCGGCGAGTGCTCCGTCGGTCACGGACAGGATCGAGTAGGAGCTGTACAGGAGGTGGAAGGTCCGGCTCTCCTGGTCGGTCGGCAGGGATGCCAGCAGCAGGGCCTCGATCGTCGCGCGTGGGCCCGGGTCCGGGCCGGCGGCGGCCAGGCGGGCGCCGACGCGGGCGGTGAAGCGGTCGGTCAGGTGCTGGAGTCCGTAGAAGAGCAGCTTCTCCTTGGTCTCGAAGTAGTACTGCACGAGCCGGAGGGATACGCCGGCCTCGGCGGCCACGTCGCGCATGCCGACGGCGTGCAGCCCTCGCCGCCCCGCGACCTGGATGAGCGCTGCGGCGATCTGGGTGCGCCGTTCCTCGTGGTCCACGCGCTTTGGCATCAGTTCTGTCTCCGGCCGTGGGTGGGGTGGGTGGGTGCAGGGCTCACAGTCCGGCTCGGTCCGAACATCTTCATGGTACTGCCGTATCAACAATATGGTACGTTCGTATCACGAAGAACGGATCTTCCTGGAGGTGCCCCGTGCCCGAGAACACGACCCGTGCGCGCCGCGACATCGGCCGCTACGTGAGCGACGAGCTGCGCGACCGTTACTTCGCCGCCTGCGACGTGCTCTACGCGATGGGCGCGCCCGCACGCTCCGAGACGGACGTCGAGACGAGCTTCGGCACCACCCACGTCTACCGGTACGGCCCCGCAGACCCGGCAGCCGAGTCACGCACGCCCGTGGTCCTGATCCACGGTTCGGGCGGCTGCTCCGCGCAGTGGTACCCCAACACCCGCGCGCTGAGCGCCGAGCGCCCCGTCTACGCCCTCGACACTCCCGGCGACCCCGGCCGCAGCGTCCAGCGCGAGCCCATGTGGCAGCCCGAGCGCGCGGCGCAGTGGATGGACGAGGCCCTCGACGCGCTGGGCCTCGACAAGGCCCACCTCGTCGGATCCTCGTACGGGGGCTGGCTGGTCATCAACCAGGCCCACCTTCGGCCCGAACGCCTCGCTTCGGTCACCGCCCTCGATCCAGGCGGCCTGGAGAAGGTGGGGCTGCGCTTCTTCGTCTGGATCTTCGCCAGCCTCTTCGCCACCTACGCCCCCAAGGCGTGGCGACCGCGCCTCGCCAAGTGGCTGGAGCAGCCGGTGATCGTGGTCCCCGAGCTGCGCGCGATGATCCAGGCCAGCGTGCGGGCCTTCCGGATCCGCCGACCCGCGCCGCTGCCGCTGTCGGACGCAGAACTCGGTTCCATCCGGACGCCGTTCTACCTGGTCATGGGCAAGCGCAGCCTGCTCGTACACCCCAAGCGGCAGCTGGAGCGCGTACCGCGCCTGATTCACGGCGCCCGCGCCGAGATCGTCGCGGCGACCGGCCACGGGCCGCAGATCGACCACCCCGACCTGGTCAACGCCCGGATGCTGGGCTTCATGGAGGACATCGACTCCCTCGATCCGGCGGCGGCACGGGGCGCCACGGATGCGTAGCCGCAAGGGCCGCAGACGCGGACTGTCCAACAGTGCATGACAGAAATTCGAGGGGCACCGCGCGCTGCTGCTCACCCCCGCCTCGCCGAGCGGCCGGGTCCAATTGCAGGCCCGCCGCGGGTCGCTGGTCCAGGACCGGTTCCCAGATCTGGTCGAGGCCGCCGGGCAGCTCCCCGGCGGCCTGGCCCCCGATGGCGAACTGCTGGTGTGGGACACCGAGGCCGGGCTGCTCAACTTCGAAGGGTTGCAGCGGCGGGCCGCTGCCCGCAGTCGTACCGCTGCCGGGCTGTTGGCCCGGTGGTCCGCTCGGAGCTGACCGGGTGGAAGGTTGGCGGTCTGCTCGTTCATGCTGCCTTCCGTTCCGCTGATGCCGGGGCGTGGCTGCGGGCGGCGCGGCGCAGCTCGACGCCGCCGGTCCGCCAGCCGACGGGGGCAGTCCAGTAGGGCGGGTGTGCAGGCGCCCGGACAGGGCGATCAGCCGGCGGCGCAGCACAGTCGGGCTGGACGTGGCCGGGGCCTGCGCGAGATCAGGTCTGCTGCCACGCCCCTCGGAGGGCGAGCAGGTCATCGGGGAAGTGGAACGGTGGTCTTCCCGCTCCGCTTCCAGCGCCCGGCGCGTATGTAGATAAAGGGCTGCTCGCCGACCTGGAGGCCAAGGACACCTCCCTTCAGGTGGACAAGCTGCTGGCCCTGGCCCGCGAACTCAACGCCAACAACGCCGCCGAGAATCCGTACGCCTGCCAGATGCTGCTGCGCGCGATCCCTCGACCACGTCCCGCCGGCCTTCGGGCAGAGCGCCTTCCAGGGAGTGGTCGCCAACGTGCCCTGATCGTGACCCGTCGGCCGACGGTTCAGGACTGTTCCTCCGGCGGGGTCTCCTGCCAGTACCACCCGTGGGCGGTCATGCCTTCCCTCGTCCACTCCATCAGCAGGCGGGCGCCCTCCCCGGCGCGAGAGACATCCCGGCCGCCACCGTTGAGAAAACAGCGCAGGAGCGCGCCGGCGGCGGGCTGGTCCGCGGCACAGGCCGCGCACAACTCCAGGTGAATCGGCCGCTCCTCGGCGTCATCCTGCGGCATCACGACGCTGGTGATCAGATCGCCACGACAGCGCGAGCACTGCGTCGGCGAGCTCAACTCGGTCCATCCGACCCCCTTGTTCAGGATCCGAGGATCGTACGCCCCAGCGGGTCAAGCGGCCCCAGGCCGGGCGGCGCCTGGTTCCGCTGATCCCGGCCAAGTCGTCCCGGTTGGCTTGGCGGTTGTCCTGCGCGCCTTGTTCGGTCTGCACCACGCTGAAGTGCTCGTAGTCGAAGCGGGCCAGCAGCCTGGCGCAGTCGCGCATCTCGTCGGGGGCGTCGGTGTCACCGATGGCTGCGTTCAGGTCAGCGACACCGATCAGGCCGTTGGGGCCTACGCCGCCAGCTGAGTCGACTGATAGCGGGTGTTCCACAGAACCACCACGGCGTTGAGGACCAAGCCGAGGGCGGCGAGCCGGTCCTCTTGGCCCTCGCGGTACGCCTGGCGGATCTGGCCGCGGCCGCCGGGGCAGATCGCGCGGGCCAGACGGTGGCGGGACTCCTGCACGGTCAGCTGCCGGTTCATCAGCCGGCGCTAGTGTCGTCGACCGGGTCGACCAGCGCGCGCAGTGCATCGTCTCGCCGATCCGCCCGTACTCGGCGAACGCGGCGCCGAGCGAGGTCGGGTGGCCCTCGCGGCCGAACATCCGCAGCAGGTCGTAGGCCCGGACCTGGTTCGTGATGAGCGACCCGGCGACGCGGAGCATGTCCGGCCAGTGCCGGAGCTGTGCTGGACGGACAAGATCAATCTCAGCGCCAAGCACAGTTCGATGACCCCCGGGGCCGCAGTCGTCAACCACTCACTCAGGCGCTGACGAAGTGTTCGACGGGGTTGAGGTAGGGGAGGCCGTCGAGTGGCTGGTCGGTGAAGAAGCGGGCCATCAGGTCGGCGAGGTCGGTGTCCCGTTCGATCTGGACCAGGTGGTCGGACTCCTTGATGGTGGTGAACCGGGCCGAGAGGGCTTCGGCGACACGCCGCCCCACTACAGGCGGGGTGATCGTGTCGTGTTCGCCGGTGAACACCAGTGCCGGGGCGGTGATGGCAGGTTGGGGCAGGCTCCACGGGTGTGCCAGGAGCCGTTCGTGGTGGGTGATGTCCATGGCCAGTTCACGCTCGGTGAGGCTGGCGAACCTCTGCCCCATGAGGCGGGCCACAGCGGCCCGCCGCCGTACGAATCCGTTGCCGGGCGGGGCCATGAACTGCCCGACCATGTCCTGGGCCATGTCCTCGAACAGCCCGTCGTCGACCATGCGGCGCCATCGTCCCGCTGCCGCGGCGTACTCGGGGGAGATCTCCACCGCGGTACCTCCGAGCATCAGGCGTGCGACCTGGTCCGGGTGCCGTTGGGCAAGCCGCAGGGCGATGGAAGCTCCGAAGCAGGCGCCGAAGACGTTGACGCGCCCGAGGGAAAGCGTCTCGGCGGCGTGGCGGACGGTGTCGGCGAGGAAGTCCATGCCGTACTCGACCGGCAGGGGGTCGGCATCCCCGTAACCGGGCAGTTCCAAGGTCAACACGGTGGCGTGCGGCAGGAGCCACCGCTCGTACCGCAACCAGGAAAGCCGGTCCTGCGAGGAACCGCCGAGGACAACGATGGGCTCGGTGGGCGATGCGTCCCCGGTGGCTGTGCGGGCTACGAAACGGAAACCCTGAAAGTCCAGCTCGTACTCTGCTGTCTGAATGGCAGTGTTGTGAGACATCATGCCTGCATACCGGCGGCGGGCTGCTACCGAGGGCCTTTCCCGACCGGTTCATCCGTTCGAGCGTCAATCCTTCATCCCCTTCCGCTCTCCCGGGTGGCAGCAAACCCACCGCACCATTGCTGCCAGTTGGTGCATGCATACTCGCCCGCATGCGGATACTCCTGGTGACATGGGGCACGACCGGTGACGTACTCCCGTACGCCGGCCTGGGCGTGCGGCTGAAGGCCGCAGGGCACGAGGTCGTCGTTGCCACCTCCGAGCGTCACGCAGCCACGTTCCGCCGCCACGGCATGCCGGTGCGCGAACTCCCACTGGCCCGGCAGGAGAAGTCCGCGCTGGCTGCCGATCGCTTCGACCCGTGGCAGAGCCCGGCCCGGCTCCGGCGCAGGAAGCGCAATGCCCAGGACATGGCCCAGGTGATCGCCCGCGGGGTCCTCGACGCAGTCGGACAGGGCGTGGACACGATCCTCGCCCACCCGCTTGCGCATCCCTTGTGTGCCGTGATCGCCGAGGGAACCGGCTTGTCCTGTACCGGGATCTACACGGCGGCGCCCGGGATGCTCCTGCCCCGGCTCAGCGCCGGCAGCGCGATGCCCACCCACCGCTATCGGCTCGCCGAGAACCTGGTACGTGCAGCCATGAGCCCCCTTTACGCTCCGGCCATTTCCTGGATCAGACGCGAATTGGGGATGCGGCAGCACAAGACCGGAAATCTCCTCACCGTCCTGGGCAGTCAGCCTGTTCTGCACGGATACAGCAGCGCCCTGCTGCCCAAGAATTCCGCTCTGCCCGACGGTCACACGTGCGCGGGGTACTGGTGGCCGGCTCCAAACCCTGGCTGGCAACCCGAGGAGCGTCTGGTCGACTTCCTCGCCTCGGGGCCCGCCCCGGTGTACTTCGGGTTCGGCAGCGCCGAACCCGGCGACGCGGCACAGCTGAGCGCCATGATCAAGGAGGTCATCCGCAGGCTCGGCATCCGCGCGGTGGTGCAAACCGGCTGGCAGGGCCTCGACGTCTCGGGCCCTGACATCCTGACCATCGGCGAGTGCCCCCACGAATGGCTCTTCCCCCGTATGTCCGCCCTGGCCCATCACGCCGGCCCCGGGACCGTGGGCGCCGGCCTGCGAGCCGGAGTCCCCGCGGTGCCGGTGCCCCTCGCACTCGACCAGCCCTTCTGGGCCCATCGCATGACAGCCCTCGGTCTGGCCCCCACCGCCCTCCCAGCACGCCGCCTGACAGCACAGAAGCTGGCCGACGCGCTGCACACCACCCTGCACGACAAGCAGTACCGCGACCGATGCTCCCAACTCTCAAAGATCATCAGCACCGAAGACGGCACGGCAGCCGTATTGACGTCGCTCTCCACCCGCCGACGGTAATGCCGGGCTGGTGAACCGGCAGGCGTGCGGCCGGCCTGGTCTGCCATTCCACGCGTTACCCGCCTATCCGACCGCCCCGATTCGCGGCACTAACCCCGCCACCGCACCCGTGCCGCCGCCGCAGCCGGTGGATCTCCCACCAGGCCGATGCCGTCACCGACGCCGGGCCCCCGATGAACGCGCAGACCGCGAGCGGCACCCAGGCGTACCGCGAGGGCCAGGAGGACCAGCTCGCCGCACGGCAAGGGCGGCGAGGGCGGTCTCTACTCCCCGGACGACGGGACCAGCGGGGCTCGCCCCGGAACCCCCCCCACGCACGCAACGGGGGCGGAGGGGTGAAAAGCCATATCTGGCGGACCGACGAGAACCGCAATGCGATCAGCCTCGTCAAGGCTGACGGCGGCGACGGCGGCAAGGCCGACCCGGGTCTCCCCACCGGCGGCGCGGCGGACAGGACGGCAACGACGGCGGGGCTCACGGAGCCGACGGCACCCCTCCGGCCGGCGGCAAGGGTGGCAACGGCGGCAACGGCGGGGGAAACAGCGAACACTTCTGCTACAGCGACATCGGCTACTACTTCCTTGTCGACGCCTTGGGCGGCACCGGAGGCAGTGCCCGAAACAGTCTCGGCGGCACCGCAGGCGCCGCCGGCAAGGACCAGTTCTCCACCGACACCTACCTCTACGGACAAGGCGGCACCGGAGGAAACGGCGGCACCGGAGGGAAGCATGGGGTCCGAGGTGACACCAGCCCCACAACCAATTCCCCAACCGGAAACGACGGCGGCGCCGGCGCACCCGGCATGAACGGCACGCCCGGACACGACGGTGCCACGAAGATCACCTGGACCCCGGCCAAAAACTGACCGGCTTACCCAAAGAGCCTGCAACGCCTCGACATCCAGTGCCAGAAGTTCCGCCATGAGCATGGCTCACCCGGAAGGTCCCCGACAGGACACCAGCGGGGCAGGCGAGCTGAGACGGGAGCAATCCGCCCCCGGTCGGAGCCCCGCCCTGCGCGGACGCTGTCCGCGGGCACGGCTCTGAGAACGGGGCGGCGAGCTCGTGCTCCTGGTCCTCGTCGCGGTGGTCGTCGACGGGTGATATGCCGCCACCGTGCCCCGGTCGGGAACCTGCACAGGGCACTTCAGGCCGCGCACGAAAGAGCCCCGTCCGCGAATCGCGGACGGGGCTGGTGGGGCGGTCTGGTGTCAGCGCTCGACGATGTCCGCGGCCGGCGGTCACTGCCGCGAATGGAGGGGCGGGGGATGGTGGCAGGTGGGTTCCGGATCATTCGGTGTCGAGGCCGTCGATCAGGCGGTTGAGGAAGCGGGTGAACGTGGCTTCGGGGGTGAGGGGGCGTCCGGGGGCGGAGAGGGCTTCCGCCAGCTCCGGGTGGTGGCCGTCCGCGGCGACTGCGGCGAGGTAGCGGGCTTCGGCTGCGGCCCGGTCGGGTGATTCTGCGGCTGCGGCCTGCGCGATCTCGTAGGCGACGTGCCCTGCTACGAACGCGGTGAGCTGGGCGAAGACCTCCAGCTTCGCTGCGCCGTCCAGTCCGGTGGGTCGCAAGGCGGCTAGCGCTCGTTCCAGGAAGGCCAGGGTGTTGGGGCCGAGTGACCGGCGGGTGGAAAGGGCGCCGGGCAGCCAGGGGTGCCGCAGCATGAGAGCACGCTGGAGGTGGGCGATGGCCTTCAGATCGGCGCGCCAGTCGCCGGTGGGTGCGTCCGTCGCCGACAGTTCGCCGCTGACGTGGTCGACCATCAGTTCCAGCAGCGTCTCCTTGTCGGGGGCGTAGCTGTAGAGCGACATGACACCGGCTCCGACCTGTGAGGCGACCCGCCGCATGGTGACCGCGTCAAGTCCTTCGGTGTCGGCCAGGGTGACGGCCGCCACCGTGATCGCCTCGCGGCTGAAGGCGGGCCTGCGCCCCCTGCGAGGCCCGGTGGGGCTCAGCCAGAGCTGTTGGGGGTCGACGCCTTTGGTACTGGATACGCCATCACGGGTCACGATCTTCGTAGTCCCCTTCTCCTCGCTGCGGCCCTTGTGGAAGTCATCCAAGCATCCGCTATTCTCGTACATCGTACGAGAATAGCGGAGGGGAACGATGACAACACCTACGCACGACGCTGCGTTGAACCCGGCCTGGACACCGCCCGCCGGGAAGCCGCCGTGGTCCACGCGGATGATGAGAGCGATCTGGCGCAATCTCCCGGCCAAACAGCACGAAGTCGGCTGGGAGCCGGGGCTGGTGGTTCCGGCCGCTGACGGCAGCCCGTTGATCACGGATCACTACTTTCCTCGCACAGAGGGCGACTTCCCCACCCTCGTCGTGCGCTCGCCGTACGGCAGGGGCCTGCCGTGGTCACCCATGTACGGCTTGCTCTTCGCCGAACAGGGTTTCCACGTGGTCCTGCAGAGCTGCCGCGGCACCGGCGGCTCAGGCGGTCAGTTCGATCTGTGGCGCAACGAGGCCGCTGACGGCCAGGCCACGGTGTCCTGGCTGAGAGAGCAGCCCTGGTTCAACGGAACACTGGGCACGGTCGGCCCCAGCTACCTGGGGTACGTGCAGTGGGCGCTCGCTCTGGACCCGCCGCCGGAGCTGAAGGCGATGGTCATACAGGTGGGTCTGCACGACCCCTACGCCTTGTTCCACACAGACGGTGCACTCCGCCTGGAGAACGCCCTCGTCGTCGGCGTCGGCATGACGTACCAGCACCGGGGGATGGCACCGTTCGTGAGAGCGACGCTGCGCCTGCAGCGCCGGCTGCGCGGAATCGTCACTGCGCAGCCGCTGCGCGGGGCGTACGTGTCAGCCCTTGGGCGCGAAGTGCCCTGGCTGGACGACGTGATGACACACCCGGATGCCAACGATCCGTACTGGGACGGCGCGTCCCCGGGAGAGGCAGCGGAGCGGCTGAGCGTGCCCACCAGCCTGATCACCGGGTGGCACGATGCGCTGGTCGACCAGACCTTCGAGCAGTACGGCCGGCTGCGTCAGGCCGGATGCGAGACCGCCTTGCTCGTCGGCCCCTGGACACACACCTCCGCGCTTCAACAGGGCTGGCCCGAGGTGTTCGCCGAGAGCCTCGCCTGGCTGCGCGCGCACCTGTGTGCCGACCCTTCCGGCCTGCGCCCCACCGGAGTGCGCGTCCACATCGGCGGCGAAAACGCGTGGCGGGACCTCGATGACTGGCCGTTGTCCCCGGCCGCTACGTCGTGGTTCCCCGCCCCGGACGGGCATCTCACCCAGCAGGCCCCCAGGGACACCGCACCGCTGACGTCCTTCCGTTACGACCCCGCGGCCCCCACCCCGTCGCTCGGCGGCCCTCTGCTCTCCCCGGCTGCCGGACCTCGCGACAACAGCGCCCTGGAGGCCCGAGAAGACGTTCTGACGTTCACCGGTCCGCCGCTGGCCGAGCCCGTGGACGTCCTCGGCCCGGTCTCCGCGCGGCTGAGCGTCTCCACGGACACCGGATACGCCGACGTCTTCACCCGCCTGTGCGACGTGGACGCACAAGGGCGTTCCACCAACGTCTGTGACGGGCTCGCTCAGCTGAGGACTGCTGGGCAGGCGCCTTCGGAGGTCACCGTACCGATGAGCTCCACCGCCTACCGCTTCGCCGCTGGTCACCGTATTCGCTGGCAGATCAGCGGAGGCGCCCATCCGCGCTATGCCCGTAATCCCGGCACCGGGGAGTCGTCGGTCGACGCCAAGGAATTCACACCGGTGCGTATCACGCTCCACACGGGCTCAGCGTTGATGCTTCCCCGGGGCGCCCAGGCTGCGCAGCCCTTCGGCGTTCAGCAGCCCGACGCACAGACAGCGGGCGCTGCCGAGGAGGGATACAGCGGCACGGTGGGGTGACGTCGCCATCCGCTGCCTGTCCGGCGTTTCGACGTCGGCCGATGGCGGGCAGAGGTTGTCCTGCCTGCGACCGCTACGCGGGCGTCGTCTCTCGACGTCCCCCCGCAGTCGGTGCGGTGGCGGCTCAGTTCAGGGAGCGATCGAGGCGTGCGTGCATGCGGGGGACGGGGAGGGGCGGGTTGGCCGCAGCGCACTCTGCGGTGCGGGGGTCGGCGAGGAGGGTCTCCAGGGCTTCCGGTGTCAGGCGCGGGTTGGCGGCCGCCCGGCACACCGACTCGTCGGCGTCTTCCACCGGGGGGTCGGGCAGGGTGGGATCGGCTGCGGCCAGGGCGCGCACCTCGGGGTCCGGGTGGCCGATGAGGTGGGTCCGGCCGGTGCGGGGGAACGCGGGCAGGGTCAGCAGGTGCGGACGGTGGGCCGGGCGGGTGACGAAGACGTCTAGGAGGAGGTGTGGCGGAGCCGGCGGGTGGTGGCAGGCAAGCCGGATCCGTACCTCCTCGTCGTTGTCCTGCGCGAGTGTCCCGGCGAGCTCTGCGGGCAGGCCGGTCCAGCTCGCCGCTACCCTGCGGAGCACCGGTTCCCCGGACGCCGCGCAGACGGCGAACCAGTCGCGGGACGGGTCGGTGGCCGGCTCAGTGATCGGGCAGGTGCAGTCCGGACCGTGCCCGATGACCCGAGACAGGACTCGTCTCACCGGGCGAGTCCGCTGAGACCGCCACCCCCTGCCGATAGCGCGTAATACATAGATCGAGTATGAATCAGACGACCGACGCCCCGCTGTGCGGCCGCAGAGGGCCACTGGCCGCCTCCTCATGGTCCCGCTACAACAGATGGCGGGCGAAGAAGGTCCCCACCCGGCGTCGTACCTCAGCGAGGGTCACAACCGGGTCGCCGCTGCCGACGAGCGCGGCCCGCGTTGTCGCTGTCACAAGACCGGCGGTCTGGAGCCGCGCGACGAGCGAGCCGTAGTCGGTAAACGCCCAGTGGTTCGCGTCGGCGAGCAGCACACGGCGGCCGGGAAGGCTCGCCCAGGAAGACTCGATACGGCCGGCGCCCTCGAATCCGTCGGTGCGGAACAGCAGCAGCGGCCGGTCGACTTCGACCGGCGTCGGGTACAGGTCGAGATGGCCCTCCAGGTTCGCCACCGCGCCGAGCCTGCGGTCGTGGCGGGCTGCGTACACCGCCGCCGTGCCGCCTGCGGAGTGCCCGTACAATCCGATCCGGCAGGAGTCCATGACCGGTGCGAGCGGCAGGTCGCTGAGCCGGTCCAGGACCAGGCGGAGGTCCGCGATCCGGGTGTCCACCATCGTGCGGAAGGTCGCCGGGTCCGGCGGTCCGATCAGGACGGTCGTCCGCAACCCGGTCGGCAGCTCCACCTGAGAAGCGTCACCGGGGTGGTCGACGAGCACGACCACTCGGCCGTGGCTCGCCAGGTCCTCGGCGAGGGTTGTGCCGAGCGTGCGGGAGTCACCGCCGCCGGGTGAGTACACCAGCACCGGCCGCCGCCCGGGCAGCGGCGGCGCGCCCACGTACCCGTGGGTGAGGACCGCGCCCCAGTCCACCACTCCCGGCTCCGGCAGCCCCGGGTGGCGACCCGGGGCGTACTCGGCGAACACCGCGGCCTCGTCCGGGGTGAGCTGCGGCGCACGGGAGAAGCCGCGTACCGATCGGGCCGGGTAAAGGACGGTCAGCATCAACTCCCGCACGCCGCCCACCCACGGGTCGGTACGGGCCGGGTCCGTCAGATGGACCGTCTGCATGCCTACGGGGTACGGGCCGACGGGCGCGGGCAGCCGGAGGATCGAGCCGCCACCGGAGGCGGACGCAGCCGTGGGCAGCAGGGCGGCGGCACTCCCGAATAGGGTGCCTTTCAGAAGAGTGCGTCGAGAAGTCATACGAACATCCTTGGGGCGGGGGCCGTCACGATGCGAAGGTTCAGGCCCTGGCCGAAAGGCTGGCCCAGGAAGAGGAGTTGTGAGGGTGTTGCGAATCCACTTCACCGCGCAGGACTTCGCCCGGATCCGCTTCGCACCCCGCCCGGCGCCGCTCCAGGAGCTGCACGCCGCTCTGACGACAGCCGTGACCCGGCGTGGCGGGCCTCTAGCGGATATTTCGTGACGGTCATGGCGGCTGGGCGAGGACGAGGGTCCGCAAGAGAGCGAGCAATGGGCCACCACAGCCACGGCACAGCCGCGGCCCGGGATCGTCGTCCGTGACCACGACTCGCCTCAGCCAGGGCGCTACATCCCTGCCCACGGGACCACCATCGGAGCCCAGTCAAGGCAAGCCGAAATCCCGTGGAGCCCACCTGCGTGGCGTGGAATGCTCTTCGGTGACTGCTGCCCAAAGGGAAGGCTGAAAACGTGTACGTACCGTCATCTGCACGAGCTCTCGATGATGACGAGCGTGAGCTCGTGGAGCTGGCACGCCGCACCATAAACGCGCATACCGACGCCGGGCCCGACGAAGACGGGATCCACACAATGGGCGCCGCGGTCATGGCCGCCGACTACCGGATGTTCGCTGGCGTGAACCTCTACCACTTCACCGGCGGACCCTGCGCCGAACTCGTGGCTCTGGGAGCCGCACGAGCCCAGGGCGCCCGCCAGATGCGCTGCATCGTTGCCGTGGGAAACCACGGGCGAGGGGTCATCGGCCCGTGCGGGCGCGATCGGCAGGTCTTCGTGGACTACTACCCCACCATGCGCGTCATCGTGCCCACGCCCGCGGGGCCCAGGTCCGTTCTCGCCGCCGACCTGATGCCGCTGACTCAGCGATGGACCCCGGAAGGCATGAACGGTCTCGACCCATCGCTCTACCAAGACCCCGAGACGGCCGGTCCCCCGATCATCCGGTTCAACCCCCGCTACCTTGAAGACGTCCGCTCTGGTGCCAAGACCAAGACCACCCGCTTCCGGGACCCGGCCCAGCTCGGGCCGGCACGGCTGGTGTTTGAAAGCGATCCCGAAGTCGTCCTGCCGGCAGAGGTGACCGGCGTCAGGCACTGCCTGGTCAGCGACCTCACCAACCAGGACGCCCAAGCCGAGGGGCTGACGACCGCAACCGAACTCCGGGAAGGCCTCAAGGGCCACTACCCAGATCTGGCGGGAACCGACGAAGTCGACGTAATCACCTTCCAGATCAACGACATGACAGGCGCCGCTTGAACCGCGGAGGCACCAGCGACGACGGGGCTGCAAGGTGACGACGAGCACGGGCCCCGTCGCATCGGGCAGCCCCGCCATATATCAGAACCTGTCCGCCAGCTCTTTTTTGTCATGAAAGCCTCAGACGCAGCTTCTCAGGCAAATCACGAAGCCCTCGTGGGTCGGCTGCTCGAACCTCTCCAGGGAGCTCTCGAATGCCTCCACCGTCATCTCACGAGCTCCCAACCAGCGGCGGAGCATGTGTGAGGGTGCCCTCGGCCACCCTCACCCCGTCCACGACGACCCCGTCGACGTCAGGCCACACCAAGTCCCAGGGCCGCTGTTCGTCCCCACAAGCACCATGCTGGGGAACGGACATCGAGGACTACACAAGATGTTTAGAACTCACCGCCACGAACCATCCGCCACTGCCGATTCCAAAGAGTCTCATCAGCTGCGGTCATCCACCGCAGTCGCCTTCAACGGTCACCTCGGCGGGCCAGGTTCCATGCTCGATGAAGTACGCCACGGCATGGCCAGCGACATCGAAGGCGACAGTGTCCCGGTCGGCGTAGCGATCGACCTGCCCGTTGGAGAGCGTGTAGCCATCAGAGGAGCCTTCGCCGCGCGGATCGACGAGATGCTCAGCAGAACCGCCGGATCTCCTCTGACGCCCGCACCGTACGGCCGAGCTTCCTTCGCGCTCTTGCGGACCCTCGTCCTCGCCCAGCCACCATGACCGTCACGAAATATCCGCCACAGCCTTGAAATTCCCCACCCCCTGCTCAGGGGGTGGACAGACCTGCCATGCGGATTCCCCAGCCGCACCACGCCGAGGCGAGGCGAAACACGCCGCCTGTCGTCCTCTGACAACGAGGCGCACCTTCGGGCACCCAATGCCCCCTTGGCCCCATGGCCCCATGCCCCCTCAGATCTCCCGGAAGATAAGAGCTGCGCCCAGGGCTGCTTTGGCCGGAACGAAGATCTCCCCTCCGGCCTTCTCGCGTACGGGCAGTCCGTTCTCTGCAAGCAGCGCACGCACCCGAGCGATGTCAGGGACGGCAACTGTGTAGGCGACAAGCGCCGGGAGCGCGGGAGCAAGCTCACCTGACAGCAGATCCGGGAGGTCGGCCTCGGCCACGACGGTATCCGGCCCCTCTGCGGAGATCGGCCGGCCCAGATACCGCTCGTACCGCTCGTGAACCAGGGGGAGTTGTCCGTCAGGTACGCACAGCACCGTCTCGACGAGGTCCTGGGCGCCGTTGGGGTGGTCGAGGTGACGGGTGTGCTGGAATTCCGGGTCCAAGTCGGCAACGACGCCGACCCGGCCTTCCGGCGCACCGTCGATCTCCAGGTAGCGGACGGGTTCCGTGCGCACGCCGTTGGGGGTCTCGACGGGTCGGCCGACGGTGTTCACCCCGCCGTGTTCGACACCGGCAGCGGTGAGCCGTGTTCCCGTGCCGTCGATGTCCGGCGAGGAGAACATCAGGATGTGGAGTCCTTCGAAGCGATCACGCCACCCGGCAAGCTGGGCGCTGGTCGCCTCGATCCGCGACAGGAGCAGGGGGAGCTTCTCCGGAGGTGCCTGGAGCGGAACGATCCGCGCGTCAGGTGGCAGGCCCGCCATGTTCCCGGACTCCACCGGGGTCACCAACTCGACGAAGCTCCGGGAGAGGTCGGCGTGGGTATTGGCTGCCCCGAAGGGCTCCGGCGCGGCACCCTCACGGGGTGCCAGCGCCGGCACGCTGGGCGGTGGAACGTGAAATCCGAGCCGTCGGTAGAGCGCTATGGCCTGTGCGATGTCCGTGACGACGTGGCCGACGTGATGTAAGCGTGTGATGTCGTGAGTCATGACCTCACCGTAGGCCCACACACAGGAGGCTTGCAGAGCGGCTCAGGGCAAGGCGATCCCCCGGATCGGACACGAAGGCACGGGCAGTTTTGCTGCCTGTGACGCCGAAGGAGCCGTTGACGGAGGAGGCTGTCACCGCGCTTCCGTGACGGCTGCGCCAGCGAGACGGCCCGCGTCCAGGCCGGCCGGCATGCCACCGCGCAACAACCTCAGCAGGCCTTCACGCAAGTGCGGCCAGAACCGCATAGGCACTGTCCGCAGGGTCATGCGGAGGGTGTCAGCTGTGGCTGCGGTGTCGTGCCTGTGCTGCCCTCGGTCAGCAGCATGATGGCGGTGAGTACGACGATGGCGGCCGCCGATACGTGAACACTCAGCGCTGTGGTGAACGTGCCGCCATGGGTGACGACCGCAAGCGCGTCACCGAGCGGAATGATGGCGTCGATGAGGACCACCCAGCCGAGAATTCGCCGCTGCCCGAGCGTGAGCAGCAGGAACACGGTGGATGCCACGGCGATATCGCGTATGCCCTTCACGACGAAGTAGCCGTCGGCGTTCCCCTGTGGCCAGGGGGTGATGCCGAATCCGGCGGGTGCACCGTCAGGGTTGAGCAGGAAATTGAGCCCGAGGAACAGAACTGCGACACCGGTCAGTGCGGCAAGGGCAGTCGTGATGTGACGCCTCTTCATGGATCCTCCGAGAGGGAGAGCGGGCCTGTGGGTCCGTGCCTTCCTGCGTTGTCCGGCAACTGCTCGCTCGTGCGGTCAGGCAGGGGCCGCACTGGTTTGGCCACTGGGGGACCTCCGGACCGGGGTGCCCGGGCTGTGCCGGATCAGGGTGATGCCGTACGCGACGATCCAGACGACCCACAACAGCCAGCCGGCGAGGCCGAGGAGGCCCAAGGCCCCGCCGTTGCCGATCACCCAGTGGGCGAGGGCGGCGGAACTGAACTGCAGTGCGGCGGCGAGCAGCCCCAAGGTGCCGTGCCACGGCCGGATCACGCCGGTGCGCAGGCCGCCGACGGACAGGCCGAGGAGGGCGAGCGCCAGAAAGGTTCCGTTGAGAGTGAACACCGCATCGTGCAAGGCCCAGAGTGCCATGGTCGCGGAGGGGTCGTGCGGGGCTGTCGAGGTCAGGGCGAGGCGGGTCGCGATGACCCCGGCGAAGGTGACGTTCTGCAGGGCCAGTCCGGCGAGTCCGAGCAGTGACCACGCTTCGCCGCGGTCGCGCTCGGACGTCCGCAGCGCGACGAGCGCACCGGCGCCGAACAAGGTGGCCAGGATCCAGGCGGCGGGGGCGAGTGCGGAGCCGATGCCGACAGCGGTGCCTTCCTCAGCGAAGAACTCGGTGACCTTGCCGATCTCTGCGCCGGTGAGGGGCAGCCCGGCAGGCACCATCATCACGTTGCTGAGGGTGATCATGGCGGCGAAGCCCATGGCGGCCATGCCGCCGATCCGGGAGAAGCCGATGTTGGCTAACTTGGATTGACGTGTCATATATTGATTATAAGCAGCGTAAACCTGGAGAGGGCAAGGCATGAGTGCAGAGCAGGACCGACGTCGCTATGACTCACTGCGTCGGACGACGCAGGCGCTGGAGACCCGGGCCGAGATCGCCCGCGCTGCACGCCGGCTCTTCGACTCCCAGGGCTGGGCGGGCACGACCGTGCGCGACGTGGCGCGCGAGGCGGGAGTCTCCGTGCCCACGGTCTACGCGACGTACGGAAACAAGACCGGGCTGACCCGGGCCGTGGCCGATTCGGCCGACCTGTCCGCCGACGCGCCGCAGATGCTCGCGGAGTTGGAGGCCGCAGCGGCGGACCCTGGGCGCCAGCTAGCGGCGATGGCCGCCTACGACCGGCGGCTGTTCGAGCGCGCGGGCGACGTCATCATGCTGATCCGCGAAGCGGGCCGCAGCGAACCCGAGCTCGCCACGGCTTACCGTGACGGCCGCGAACGGGGCGACGAAACCCGGGTTCAGGTCTTCTCGTCCTGGCCGGACGGCACCCTTCGACGCGACTTGGACCTGGGGTCTGCCGTCGACATCTACGCAGCCATCTGCAACATCGACGTCTACACCACACTCACCACCGAACGTGGCTGGCTACCCGGTCGTATCGAGGAGTGGTGGGGCCAGGCGCTGGTCCGCGAGCTTCTGAGCTAGACATACGCCGAACACCTCCGTCTTCACCCCGCCTGGCGCTTCAGGAAGCCTCATCAGCCGCCCTTGGCGTCACGACGGATCGCCGCGTACAGATCGACCTTGGGCGTCGGCAGCACCCGGGCCCCCTCGGCGTGCAGAGCATACGTGGGCGCAGCTGCACCGAAAACGGGAGGGCGCACTGCCCCTGGACCGGTGCGTGGTAGACCTCGCCGGCCTCGAACTGGCTGGCGCCCAGCTGCTGGGTGTCCCGGAGATGGCGGAGCGTGGAGGCATCACTGCCTCCACGATGCCGGCTTGTATCTCCCGTGGCAACAGCGAGGTGTTCCAGCCGCAGGCGGCCGTCGGAGGCCACGGCCAGCGGGCGCGGGCTGTCGCCGACGACTGGGTCGAGGCACGCCAGCGCTCCCGCGAGGGCGTGAAGGCCGTCATGTCTGCATCGCCACGAATCCCAGGTCGCTCCATCACACGCTGGGCATGACCGCAACCCGCACACGGACTCCTGCCGCGGCTGGGTACTCCGCATGGGCTAGTCTCCGGCGGATGATGACCAAGGGATTGCTGGCTCGGCGGGGAGCACGGAGGGCCGGGCGGGGGGAACGCGCCGCCGTGCCGGGGAGCCGGCTCGGCTGGCTGGACGCGCTGCGTGGGATCGCCGCGCTGGCCGTGGCGGCCCACCACTT